>JAYTOD010000013.1:0-23641 GCA_043747995.1 Arenimonas sp. | reverse complement strand
GCATTTTCCAAACCTATTTGCATGCCAAGAATATCTTGCACTTGCCGAACTCGCGAAGAAACCCAACTAACCGCTTCTTGTGAGCAGGGAATGGGCAGTAAATCGTATAAGTGACCAGCATGCGAACACCAGCTCAGATGCTCGGTATACAGGCCAATCCGATGCTCACGCATAAATTGTTTAATGCCTTTTACTAAAGTCACATCCAGCGCATCGGTGCTGCCAATTGATAAGGACAAACCGTGGCACACAAAGGCATAACGCTCGGTAAATCTGCGCAAGTCTTTTGCATAGCGGCCGCCATTGATGGCCCAGTTTTCAGGTGCAATTTCGAAAAAATCAATCGGCCTGCCCTTCCAAGCATCTAGCTCACTTAACAGTTCGCGGCGAAATCCTAATCCTGCACCATGTGCGTGTTTATTCACATTGATCTCCAAAACCACTGGTGGTTTGTTGCCACCAGTGGTGTTACATGGATAGTTTATTTCTTTTTAGCGCCGCATTTGCCTTCACCGCATTTGCCGTCTACTTTTTTATGCTCGCCACATTTGCCATCGGTCATTTTGTGCATTTTGCCGTCGGCTAATTTGTGTTCGCCACATTTGCCCTCGGTCATTTTCATGGTGCCACATTTGCCTTCACCACATTTGCCGGCAGTCATTTTATCGGCGCCACACGAAGCTTCTTTGGCTTTATCGGCACCACACGAAGCTTCTTTAGCTTTATCGGCACCACACGAAGCTTCTTTGGCTTTATCTGCGCCACACGAAGCTTCTTTGGCTTTATTGGCACCGCATTTGCCGTCGGCTTTCTTGACTGGTGCTGCTTGCTGTGCCACTTGGTAGCCAGACTTCAAAGCTTTAGCTGAGAATGGGCTATTGGTATCGGCTGCAAATGCCATGGCAGCAAATGCAACGGTGGATGTTATAGCTAATGCTGTTAAGGTTTTCGATTTCATAATATGGCTCCAAATTTTAGGGAAGGATAAATAATTCTGTTGGCTCACACAACACATGTTGTGCTTGCAAGGATTAGTCGCGGCATATTCGTATTTCTTACAAGATTTTCAAAATAATAATTGAATAGCATCACTTTACCCGAAAAAAAATGCGCCGAAGCGCATTTTTATTTTTACACATAACAAATTTTTTACGTTTTTGGTAAGGTCACGCCGGTTTGCCCTTGGTATTTACCACCGCGATCTTTATAAGACGTTTCACAAACTTCGTCAGATTCGAAGAATAGCATCTGCGCCACGCCTTCATTGGCATAAATTTTGGCAGGCAGTGGCGTGGTGTTAGAAAACTCAAGTGTTACATGCCCTTCCCATTCTGGCTCTAGCGGCGTCACGTTAACAATAATACCGCAGCGCGCATAGGTGCTCTTGCCTAAACACACTACCAAAGTTGAGCGTGGAATACGGAAAAATTCTACTGTACGCGCTAGTGCAAACGAGTTTGGCGGAATAATGCACACATCTGCTTCAACATCCACAAAGCTACTCGGATCAAAGGCTTTAGGGTCAACAATAGTGGAATTGATATTGGTAAAAATCTTAAACTCGCGCGCGCAACGTACATCGTAGCCATAACTTGAAGTGCCATACGATACAATGCGATGACCATCGGCGGCGGTTTTAACTTGGCCCGGCTCAAATGGCTCAATCATGCCTTGTTGTTCTGCCATGCGTCGGATCCAGCGGTCAGATTTAATACTCATAATTTTTCTCTTTAATTTAATGTTCAGCCCATAAGTACAATTATGGGTGATGTTAGGTATTTTGAATAACAATATTCGGGAAGCCGATTGATTTATTCTTGGCCTGCAAAGACAATAATGCCGCTGCTTTACGTGCAATGGCCAAATAGCTTTGCGAAGCCAATCCCTTGGGGTCTGAAACAACAGTTGGCGTGCCAGAATCGGATTGTTCGCGGATTGCACGCTGTAATGGCAGTTTACCCAACAGCGCAACGCCATATTGTTCAGCCATTTTAGCGCCACCGCCTTCCCCAAAAATAGCATCCACATGGCCACAGTTCGAGCATTCATGCACCGACATATTTTCGATAATGCCTAGCACTGGGACCTCCACTTTTTCAAACATTTTCAACGCTTTCTTGGCATCTATTAAAGCAATA
Source organism: Arenimonas sp. (assembly GCA_043747995.1). GTDB lineage: Bacteria > Pseudomonadota > Gammaproteobacteria > Xanthomonadales > Xanthomonadaceae > Arenimonas. Next base: position 21,503 of record JAYTOD010000013.1, on the reverse strand, counting down.
TCTTGTGGAGTGGTAACAATAATCGCGGCTGAAACCGGCACTCGCTGCGCTAAAGTTAGCTGAATGTCGCCGGTACCGGGCGGCAAGTCGATAATTAAATAATCCAAATTCTGCCAGTTGGTGGTAGTCAGTAATTGCTGCAGGTATTGGGTAGTCATCGGGCCACGCCAAATGGTTGGCGTGTCTTCGCTTAGAAATAAGCCAATCGACATCGCTTGTAAGCCATGCGCCATTTTCGGTTCAACAGTTTTGCCATCCAAACTATCCGGCTTGCCGGAAATACCCAGCATCATTGGAATCGACGGGCCGTGGATATCGGCATCGAGAATACCTACAACCGCGCCTTCTGCTTGCAACGCTAAGGCCAAGTTTACTGCCGTGGTAGATTTACCCACACCCCCCTTACCAGAAGCCACTGCAATAATATTTTTAACGCCCGGCAAGGGTGAAAGCTCTTTTTGCACACGATGCGCAGGTATTTGCGTATTGATGCGAATGCTAACTGCTTGCGCACCAAGTTGGTGTTTCAGTCGCTCGGTTATTGTTTCTATCAAGAGCGCATGTTGCGATTTAGCCGGATAATTGAGCTGTAGCTCAATGGCAATGTTCTGCCCGTCAATACCCACGGCTCGCACGGTTTTAGACGTTACCAGGTCTTGTTCGGTATTGGAATCGATAATTTGCGCTAATTCAGCGCGGATGGCGGCTTCAGTGACAGGCATATGCAGATTTTGAGCAAAACACTATTGTATAGGAAAGCCACAAACATCGGCCAAAGCCTTATAATTCAAAGATGAATATTGTCCCTGCACTGGTTACCACCGCCCTCCCGTATGCTAACGGCCCTCTACACTTAGGCCATTTGGTGGGTTATATCCAAGCTGATATTTGGGTGCGCGCGCGCCGTTTGGCGAGTGGCACAACCCATTTCGTATGCGCTGACGACACCCACGGCACACCCATCATGCTTGCTGCTGAAAAAGCTGGATTTAGTGCCGAAGCATTTATAGCAAGTATACAGGCCGGTCATGAGGCCGATTTCAAAGCATTTTCTGTTAATTTTGACCATTACGATTCGACTAATTCAGAACGCAACCGACTAATGACTGAGCAGATTTATGCTAAGTTACAGGCGCGTGGCAGCATTGCGGTGCGCACTATCAATCAAATGTTTGATCCAGAAAAACAGATGTTTCTGCCCGATCGATATATAAAAGGCATTTGCCCGAACTGCAAAACAGCCGATCAATATGGCGATAACTGCGAAAACTGCGGCGCCACCTACTCGCCCACCGAGTTAATCGATCCGGTGTCGGTGGTATCAGGCGCAAAGCCAGTGCTAAAAGAATCTGAGCATTATTTTTTCACACTCGGCCAATACACCGAGTTTCTGAATGACTGGCTTAAAAAAGACGTTGCCCACGATGGCATTAAAACCAAATTGCGCGAATGGTTAGATGCCGATGGTGGCCTGCGCGATTGGGACATTTCCCGTGATGCACCGTATTTCGGGTTTGCTATTCCTGGCGCACCAGGCAAATATTTTTACGTCTGGCTGGATGCACCAATTGGGTATTTATCAAGTTTTCAAGCCTTATGCGAAAGCCAAAAAATCGATTTTGGGCAATTCTTAGATGCTGATAAAAATCAACATTCAGAATCCGAACTGCATCACTTCCTTGGCAAAGATATCGTTAATTTCCATGGCCTGTTTTGGCCTGCCGTGTTGCAAGGTGCCGGCTATCGTTCGCCAACTGCTTTGCATGTGAACGGCTATCTGACTGTGAACGGTGCAAAGATGTCGAAATCGCGCGGCACCTTTGTGATGGCGCGCAGCTACTTGGATGCCGGTTTAGCACCGGAAGCACTGCGCTATTATTTCGCCAGCAAATCCAGCTCCGGTGTGGCTGATTTGGATTTGAACCTTGAAGATTTTGTGGCGAAAGTGAATGCCGATATTGTCGGGAAATTTGTCAATATCGCTAGCCGATGCGCCGGGTTTATTAATACTCGCTTTGATGGAATATTAGCCGCGGAGCTTGATGACACCGAAACATATGAACAATTCAATAGTGAATTTGCGTTAATTCAACAAGCTTATTTAGATGGCGAAATTGCACATGCATTGCGTCAAACAATGGCTTTAGCCGACATTGCTAATCGCTATATTGATGAGCAGAAACCGTGGGTGTTGGCGAAAGACCCAGCACAAACCGAAAAACTGCAGTTAGTTTGCACGCAAGCATTGAATCTATTCCGCATACTGGCACTTGCCTTGAAACCCATTCTGCCGAACATCTGCGCACAAGCCGAAGACTTTCTGAATGCACCAATCAAGCAATGGTCAGATTTCGATGCGCCATTGTTAAATCACCGCATTGAAGCCTATACGCCTTTATTCACTCGTATTGACCCAAAACATATTCAAGCCATGACCGATGCGTCGACCGAAACAACGGCAACTGTAGGAGCGCCTTTAGGCGCGACCAATAAAATCGCCGCCGCAATCGCGCCTAAAGGCGCTCCTACAAATGCCGTGGATATTACCGATTTCGCTAAATTGGATTTACGCATTGGCAAAGTACTTGAATGCGGTTTTGTGGACGGCTCGGATAAATTGCTTCGGTTTTTGCTCGATGCCGGCGAACTCGGCCAACGGCAGATTTTTTCCGGTATTCGACAAAGCTATGCTGAGCCTGAAAAATTAATTGGTCGCAGTGTGGTGTTCATTGCCAATCTAGCGCCGCGTAAAATGCGCTTCGGACTTTCTGAAGGCATGATTCTTTCCGCAGGTGATGATAATGGCTTGTTTCTGCTCGATGCCGATGACGGCGCGCTAGCTGGCCAACGTGTCGGATAATTTAAACCAGCATGCCTTATGCAAACACCAGTAATACTCAGCTAGCCGAACAGATCAATCTGCTGTTGCCACAAACCCAATGCGGACAATGTGATTACGCCGGCTGCAAACCATACGCAGAAGCGATTGCTGCTGGCAAGGCCGATATCAATCAATGTCCGCCCGGTGGTGATGCAGGAATACGCGCACTAGCCGCATTATTAGGTATTGCCACAAAGCCGCTGAACACCGAACACGGTGAACGCAAACCCGATAGCGTGGTGATTATTCGCGAAGCCGAATGCATTGGTTGCACGAAATGCATTCAAGCATGCCCTGTGGACGCCATTATTGGCGCGTCGAAACTGATGCACACGGTAATATCCGCATTATGCACGGGCTGCAATCTGTGCATCCCGCCCTGCCCGGTTGATTGTATCGATATCATTGAAATCAATGCGCTTACTTGAGCGGCTCAACCTTATAGCCTAAGGCCTTTAATTTCTGTACCAAACCGTCGGGGCCTAATAAATGCAGCGCACCCACTACCACCAATACATCTTTTTCATGCTCAGCATCTAGCAAACGCTGAAGCTTTGGCAACCATGCGTTGTTGCGTGCAACATTAATGGACTGGTACAAATCCGGATATTCACGCTGCATTTTAGTAACTGTTTGCTGTTCAAAGCGCTTGGTTTCACCGGCTTTCCAAAGCGCATGCAAATTATCGAGTTCTTTTTTGCTTTTTTTTGTGTCAAATAATGATTCTTTCAATAGCTGTATTTGCGCAGGCATTGGCATGGCATCAAACAATGCAATTTGTTGTTCAGCACTTTCCAAGCCAATACTGGGCTTGTTTGAGCCTTTTGCTTGATTCATCAGATGTTGGTCTAAACCATGCTCCGCTTCAAAGCCTTGCGATTTAGCCTGCGCATTAATCACAATAACTGCCACATACCAAGGTTCAAACCGCTGTAGTGCTAACAGATGCGATTCCGGGTTGCGTTCAGACCACGCTTTCAGCGCTTGCCATGTTTTTTCAGGCAACAGTGCTTGCAAGCGCTGGCCAGCAGGCAATGTAGCCATTTGTGCAATTTTTGTAGGCAAATCTGGCGATTGTAATTGCTCTGGGGCCATTTCAAACACTAGCAGTTCAGCATCGGCGTAGGCATTGTTAATCGCTGCCGACAGAGGGTAATCACTCTGCTTTAGGGCATGAAACGAACCCAATAAATACACGCTATTATCGGCATCGCTAACACGCCATATAGCAGGCGTACTGGGCTTGGCGGCCGCGCAGGCGGCGAGTAAGCTCATGCATGCTAATGTCGCAAAATGTTTGAACGCCATCATTAAATTTTCCGTGGCTTTTTCTCGCCAGCGGTAATCGTCAAATCCAAACGGTTTCCTAAGGGCGGTAGCGGGCAGGTTGAAAATGCAGTGAAAGCACAAGGCGGGTTATAGGCCTTATTAAAATCGACAATTGTGTTGCCGGCCGCATCGGGGTATGCGGCGTATAAGAAGCGCGCCGCTGCATAGGTTTCATGGCCAGAGGTGCGGTCAGCAAAGGTGAAAAATAAACGGTGATCGCCTTCATCAATTGCTTCTAAGGTGTAGGATTTTTCACCTTGCGTGAAGGTAACAGTGCCCGGATTGATCATTGGCTCAACGATACCTAAAATGTTGACAATCTCGATGGTTCTGCCTGCTTCATGTGGCGTGAAGTGCGCTTCAAAGCGGAAGTTTTTATCAATATCAAAATAATCTATGCCAGTGAATTTAACGCGCGTTGGCGCGTTGGCATCGCGAACTCGCAGGGCAAGTTTGCCACCACGTTCAATCACAATAAAACTAGCTTCACCGCCGTCGAAGCCAACAACTGTTGGCACACCCTGTGAATCGGCTACTAATTTTGTTTTGCCTGTCATTGGCGTACCATCAATAGTAACTGGCACTCCTGCTTCCGGTTGAAACCACGCCATATTCCCTTCAGACACACTCACCAAACCAAGCTTGCTTGGGCCAACACTGATGCGCGTGCCATTGGTCTCGCCCGAGCCAACACGTGCCACGCCCATTTTTGGCAACCAATGCATACCTGCTAGAGAAAGCCAACCATCACGCTTGGTAAGTTTATCAATACGTTCGGTACGCCAAGTTTTAATTTCAGCCTCGTATTGCATTTTCAGCTGCTTTTCCTTGGCTATTTGTTCTGCACTAGGGCCTTGATGGCAGGCAGATAACAGTAAACCACAAAGAATTAAGGGTAAAATTTTCATCATCGTCCTCGTAAAAATAATTTGTCTAAATCGGCTTTGCTTAATTGCACCCAGGTTGGGCGGCCATGATTGCATTGTCCTGAGCGCTCAGTAATTTCCATGGCACGCAATAAAGCATTCATTTCTGTGAGTGTGAGTTTTCGGTTGGCACGCACTGAACTATGACACGCCATGGTTGATAACAGTGCATTTTGTGCTTCTTGCAAACGCTTTGATGCGCCAAATTCCCTGAATTCCGACAACACATCCAAGAATAGCTGTTTAGCATCCACATCGGCTAATAAGCTTGGTACAGAGCGAATGCTGACCGATTGCGGGCCGCTGCGCAATACATCAAAGCCCAATGCCTTGAGGTTTTCGCTGAGCTGCTCACTGGCAAATGCTTCCGCTTCACTTAAGGCCACCGACACCGGAACCAATAGCGCCTGGGTTTTAATACCATCAAAAGATTGTGCAGATTTCAACTGTTCGTAGGTAATACGTTCGTGCGCGGCATGCATATCCACCATGATTAAACCGGTGTCGTTTTCAGCCAAAATAAAAATCCCGTGTAATTGCGCTAATGCATAGCCAAGCGGATGGTTTTGTTCCGACAAACTGGGCGGAAGACTGACACTTTCATTCGCCGCGTATAAGCTTTGATAATGCACCATGCTCTCTTGCACGGGTAAAGCCATTGTGGCTTGGCTAAATGCATTGTATTGGTTTGCATTCAGCACCATAGTACTATTGGCATGTTGTAAGGCAGCGTTTGATGGCGCCAAACCCGCACGTGTTTCTGCCATTAGTGCGTGCAAACTACGGTAAATAAAATCATGTACCGAACGGCCATCACGAAAACGCACTTCGTGTTTTGCTGGATGCACATTGACATCAACACGGCGCGGATCTAATTCCAAAAACAGCACATAGGCCGGGTAGCGGCCATGAAATAACACATCGGCGTAAGCCTGTTTAACTGCATGTGCAACGGTTTTATCGCGCACCGCGCGACCATTAACGAAAAAATATTGTTGATCAGCTGATGACCGCGATGCAGTCGGTAACCCGATCCAGCCAGTAACGCGCATTTCATAATGTTGCACATTCACAGCCAGGCACTGATTGGCAAAGTCTGCTCCCAATACCTGAATAACACGTTCGATACGTTGTTGCGAATCGCTAATCGCTTTATAGCGCTTTAGCTCTTTACCATTATGGCGAATACTCAGTTCAACTGATGGCTTTGCTAACGCCAATGAGCGTAACCAATCCTCAGCATGGGCCAGTTCGGTGCGTTCGGTCTTGAGAAATTTTCGGCGCGCCGGCACGTTATAGAACAAATCACGTACTTCAATACTGCTTCCCAGCGCATGCGCATCGGGCATAACCGCACCCACTTTACCGCCTTCAATCGTTAGGCTGGCACCGTGCTGTTGCTCACTTGTGCGCGAACGAATAGTAAAGCGTGAAACAGAGGCAATTGACGGCAACGCTTCGCCTCGAAAGCCTAAAGTGGCGACACTTTCCAAGTCATCTAAACTGGCAATCTTGCTGGTAGCATGGCGCTGGATAGCAATGGGTAAATCCTCAGCACTAATACCCGAACCATTGTCACGAATTCGGATTAGCCGAATGCCGCCTTCTTCGAGGTCAATCTCAACTTTGGTTGAACCGGCATCTAAGGCGTTTTCAACCAGCTCTTTAACCACAGAAAACGGTCGCTCAACCACTTCGCCGGCGGCAATTTGATTGATTAAGACTTCAGGTAAACATTGAATTTTCATACTTAGCCATTGTACCCAAAGCCGCAAGGCAATGGCATGTATTCAAGCTTAAGGAATAATGCTTGAACTCGCGGCATTTACTCCAGAGGCTTGCAAGCCCTGTTTTTTAGCATAGTACGTGCCAGGCAGAGGCTGTTCTATGAAGAATTCGCGCAGACCTTGTGCGATTGCAAAGGCTAAACGTTTACGATGCTCTGGGTTACTCAGCTTGCTTTCTTCATTGGGGTTAGTGATAAAGCCAGTCTCTATCAACATCGATGGCACATCTGGAGAACGTAACACCACAAAATTGGCGTGCTCAACATCACGTTTATGCGCTTTTCCTAATTCTTTGAGTGAGTTCAACACATTGCTAGCGGCATCTTCACTCATTCGCATAGTAGCGCTTTGCGATAAATCTAACAGTACGGCAGAAAGGTTTTTATCTTTATCATCTAAGCTAACACCGCCGACTAAATCCGCGGCATTTTCTTTATCCGCCAACCATCGAGCGGCTTGCGATGAAGCGCCTTTGGTTGAAAGCACAAAAACAGATGAACCATTAGCCGTATTGTTTTGCGCAGCATCAGCATGAATAGACACGAATAAATCGGCTTGATTGCGACGGGCACGCATATAGCGCTCTTGTAATGACACAAAGGTGTCGTCATCACGGATTAGCACCGCTTTCATACCTGGGTCTTTATTTATAATCAAAGCGAGTTCTTTCGCTACACGCAGTGTAATATCTTTTTCTTTCGTGCCAGTTGGGCCTAAGGCGCCCGGATCTTTGCCGCCGTGCCCTGCATCAATGGCAATAATTAATTTACGTGCTGATGAGCCAAGCACGTCGTTCATGGTTTTTGCCTTCTTTGGCAATGCTTGCGGCTGGGCAGAACTTAGATTGATGTTTTGTTTAACATTCGGCAAAGATGGTGCACTTACAGAAGCCGGTTTAGCCACAGTGGTTTTCGGCTTTATGCCTGAACTATCAATATCAATTTGCACGATTTCATCATCCATCAGTGCGTAACCAATATTACTTTTACCTGGCACTGAGCTTTGCGTTGAGTTTTGCGCTGGCTTTGCCGTAATGGGCTTAGTAGCCAACGGCTTTTCCAACATGGCAGGCAAAACAGACGGTGCGGTAACAAGCGGTGAAGTATTCGGCTTGCTGATTTCCGTAACTGTTTGTTTCACAGGCTGAGTCTCAGCTGCCGGCTGAATATGTGCAAGTTCACCTTTTTGCGTCAAATCAATAGCCAAGCGCAAATTGCCTGAACTTGAATCTAATTCAGATTTTAAGTTAGCATCTTGGGCTAAATCGAATACAACGCGAATACCGGTGGGCGTTTTACCTTGCCGAACAGCTAACACAATACCATTGGCGTTGGGCAGTTTAAACTCTGGGCCCATCTCAGCGCCCACAATATCGAGCACCGCGCGCGTTGGCGATTGCAGCATAAACGCTTTGAATTGAGTGACCTGACTTAGATTAATGTAGGCTTTAGTGACTTGCCCATCTTGCAATAAAAGCATTTTTTGGATTTGCGGAGCCTCCGCAAACGCAACAGAGATGCTTAGACAAAGCATTAAGAAAATAGCTGAAACACGCGAGTAAAATACTGACATAAACAAATTGAAACACCATCGGCAGGTTAGTTCAAGCTTACATTATAGCTTGCAAGCTGCTTGTTCACCTCTTGTTTAGTTTGTGAATCAGTGGCTTATTGTATTTAGCCATGCTTTTGCCATAGCATTTACAGCTTGAAGTTCAATTAAGCGGCCGTTGTTTTGTGGCATAAATCGAATCAACACATCGGCAATTGGTATATAGTCAAGGCCATTTTCTGGCCATTCAATCAGCCACACTTTCGCAGTCTTTTCATAGTCATCTAAGGCCAGATAGGCAACTTCTTCCGGCTCTGCTAAACGGTATAAATCCATATGTACTGCCTGCAATCCTTCGGTCAGCGCATAAGCTTCCAACAACGAATAGGTTGGGCTTTTAACGGAGCCTTGAAATCCTAATGCATGAATAAAAGCACGCGCAAAGGTTGATTTGCCGGCACCTAAATCGCCTTGTAAATAAATGACCAAACCGTTTGGGCAGGCTAAGGCAAGCTTTGCTGCTAGTCGCTCTGTATCAATGGGTTCGGGGCATGAAAATTGCATGAGTACTCAGCAAGGAAAATGGCATAAAGCATTTTATACTGTTGGCATGGATATGATTAGCTTACTTACTACTATTCGCGATAAAAGCAGTGCTTTGGGCTTTTCAGAGCTAGGTATTGCCAGCACCGAGCTTAGCAAGGATCAAGCTCACCTTAGCGACTGGCTGAGCAAGGGCCAACATGGCCAAATGAGCTATATGGCCAATCATGGCGATATGCGCAGCAAACCAGAGCTGTTGCAGTCTGGCACACTATCAGTAATTTCAGTACGAATGAATTATGCCGCTGATGATGATCAGGCATGGAGCACCTTGCAGCAACCCGGGCAAGCTTATGTGGCACGCTATGCACTTGGCCGCGATTACCATAAAGTAATGCGCCAGCGCTTGAAGCAATTGGCGCAATTCATTGAAACGCAAATCGGGGCGTTCGGCTATCGTGTGTTGGTTGATTCTGCGCCCTCGCTAGAGCGGGCATTGGCGCGCAATGCCGAACTGGGTTGGATTGGTAAACATACATGTTTGATTGACAAAGATACTGGCTCTTGGTTCTTCCTGGGCGAAATTTATACTGACCTCAATCTACCTAGCACAACGAATCAGGAACAAGGCTATTGTGGCACCTGCACGCGCTGCATTGATATTTGCCCAACTCAGGCGATTATTGCTCCATACAGATTGGACGCTCGGCGCTGCATTAGTTATTTAACCATTGAGCACCATGGCAGTATTCCAGAAGAATTCCGCAAGCCGATTGGTAATCGTATTTTCGGCTGCGATGACTGCCAGCTCGTTTGCCCATGGAATAAATTTGCTAAACGCCACGATGAGCCAGATTTTAAGGTCCGCAATAATTTGGATAGTGCCAGCTTGGTGGATTTGTTTGCTTGGAGCGAACATGATTTCCTTGAACGCACCGAAGGCTCAGCCATCCGTCGCACCGGCTATATTAATTGGTTGCGTAATATTGCTATTGCTATCGGCAATGCCGAGGCAAGCCCTGAGCATATTGCAGCGTTACACGAAAAAATGCAGCACCCCAATGAGATTGTCCGTGAACACACGCTTTGGGCACTAACGCAATTGCAAAACCCGCTTAGTTCGCCAACATCTGTTGCAGTAATTCCTGAGTAACTACATCCAGATTTTGACTGTTGGTTTTGCTTTGCTCAACGTACGGCATTAAGCTGCTAGCAATTTGCTTGCCAAGCTCAACACCCCATTGATCGAAGGCATTAATACCCCATATTTTTGATTGTACAAAGACACTGTGTTCGTATAAAGCTAATAACATTCCCAAGGCATACGGCGTTAATTCATCAATCAAAATAACTGTTGATGGCCGATTGCCAGGGTAGCGTTTTTGTGCATCGTCACTGCTTTGGCCATTGGCTAAAGACTCGCTCTGCGCAAGCAAATTAGCTAAAATAAATTGATGATTTTGCACTTGGCAATGACTGGGTTTCACTACACCAATAAAATCAATCGGTACAATGCCAATGCCTTGGTGTAAGTATTGGAAGAAGCTGTGTTGGCTAGGGTTGCCGCTAGCACCCATCAATACTGGGCTCGTTGCATGCAGGCAATCTTGACCATCGGTCTGAACCGATTTACCTAAGCTTTCCATAATGACTTGTTGCAAATGATCGGGCAGCATTTCTAAGCGTTCGTCGTACGGAATAATTGCTTGGTTGGCATAGCCTAAGGCATTGCGATTCCACACAGAAGTAAGCGCTTGCCATGCAACAATATTGTCTTTAGTCGGCGTATGTAAAAAATGCGCATCCATATCGGCCGCACCGCGCAGAAATTCGCGAAAATTTACCATACCAATACCCAGCATGACGGGCAATCCGACTGCGGACCAAACCGAAAAGCGCCCACCTACCCAATCCCAAATCGGCAAAACATTGCTTCTCGGCACATCAAACGCTTCGGCATTGGCCTGATTGGCAGTTATTGCATACAACTTGCTTGAATCTTGCAGCCAGTCTTTCAAAGCGTTGCCATTAATTAGTGTTTCTTGGGTATTAAAGCTTTTACTCACCAATAAAACTGCAGTATTTTTTGGGTTCAAAGCCTCCATAAAACGCTCTAAATACAAGCCATCGGCCGAGCTTAAAAAATGGATGCGGAAATCATCACTAGCAAAATCGCTTAGTGCATTCAATGCCAGTCTTGGGCCTAAATCGGAGCCGCCGATGCCAACACTTATAATATCGGTAATGCCTTGTTGCTTAAATCGGGCAATTAGCACAGAAAGTATATCAAACGTGGCCATGGCTTGCTGGTGCGCATGCTGTGCTTCGGGCGCCTCAGATAAATTACTGCGCAAAGCAGTATGCAAAACTGCGCGGTTTTCACTGATATTAATTTTTTCACCGGCAAATAAGGCATGAGTTTGCTGCTCAATACCGGAGAGTTTTAAGCGCTGCAGCAGATCGTCAATTGTTTCTTGATCAAAATGTTGGCGTGAAAAATTGAAATACAGCGGCCCGATTTTCTTTGAAAACACGTGTGCCCGCCCAGCTTCGCTAGCGATAATTTCTTGGATGGTCTTTGCATGGCAACGTTTTGCATGCTGTTGCAATGCGCTCCAATCTTTGTCAGTCCACATATTTAATGCAGTCCTTTCATCACTGAATATCGAATTCTAAGTTATCAATTAATCGAGTACGGCCTAAACGCGCTGCAATTAAAGCTACACGCGCAGTATTTCTAGCACGTGATGCCTTGCCTAATTCAGCCGAAAGAATATCGACATAATCGACTTCAAAGCCAGCACTTTCCAATTTGGCATGTGCTTCTTGTTCAATATGCTCAAGCGGCTTACCAGCAATATAGGCAGTTTTCATTTCAAGCAAGGTTTGGTAAATAGATGCAGCAATAATTCTTTCAGGATCACTTAGGTATTGATTGCGCGAACTCATTGCCAAACCTGAAGCCTCGCGTAGAGTGGGCGCGGAAATAATATCTACAGGAAAGCTCATTTCTTTAGCCATATAACGAATAACCTGCAGTTGCTGGTAATCTTTTCGACCAAATACCGCACAATCTGGCTGTACCATATTGAATAAGCGCGCCACCACCGTGGCTACACCATTGAAATGCCCAGGCCGATATGCGCCACACAAAATATCGGTAATGCCGGGCACATGCATTTGCACATAATTCTTAACACCCAAAGGATACATCTCGTCAGCGCTTGGCAGAAAAATGCCATCGCAGCCCTTCTCGCTCAATCCAGCAATGTCGTGCGGCTCTGTTCTAGGGTAACGCGCGTAATCTTCATTCGGACCGAACTGCGTGGGATTAACGAAAATACTGGCAATCACTTTATCGCTATGTTGCTTTGCTAAATCCACCAACGCAAAATGCCCAGCATGCAAATTGCCCATTGTTGGCACAAAGCCAACACGCATGCCCTGCAACTTCCATTGCCTAACCTGTTCGCGTAAATCAGTGACTGATCTAAACACATTCATTAAGCATATCCATGCGCGGCGCTTGGGAATGCACCAGATTTTACATCCTGAACATACTGTGCGAAAGCGGCATCTATTGATCCTGCATCTGCCAAAAAGTCTTTCACAAAACGCGGACGACGGTGGCCAGAGTTTATTCCTAGCGCATCATACGACACCAAAATCTGACCATCGCAATCTGGTCCGGCACCAATGCCAATGGTAGGAATACTGAGCGTTTTGGTGATAATTTTTGCTAATGCCGACGGCACACATTCGAGCACTAATAACTGCGCGCCTGCCTGCTCAGCTTGTTTGGCTTGTTCAATGATATCGCTTGCGGCTTGTTGATCGCGGCCTTGCACTTTAAAGCCACCTAGCTTCAATACTGATTGTGGCGTTAAGCCTAAATGCGCGCAAACCGGAATGTCGCGCTCTGAAAGGTAAGCAATGGCATCCAATACAAAGCCTGCGCCCTCCATTTTTACCATGCTAGCCAAACCCTCTGACAACAACATGCTGGCAGAATCTAAAGCGCGATCCACGCTGGCATAACTTTGAAATGGCATATCAGCAATTAATAACGCGCTTTGCAAACCCTGCGCTACACAGCGGCTGTGATAGACCATGTCTTCAATTGATACCGACACCGTATTTTCGCCGCCCTTGATAACCATGCCCAAGGAATCACCTACCAACACTGCATCAATACCTGCAGCATCCATGGCACGCGCAAAACTGGCGTCGTAGGCGGTTAAGGTTGCAATCCGCTGTTTATTAAGCTTCATCTGCTGCAACATTGGCACAGTGACTTTAGGTCGTGATGATTCAGGTGCGGGACTGGTATACATAACGACGGCCTTTATTCAATAAGTCGGATGGTGTAAGCGGGCAAATCATTGAGCAGACTCTGCACACGACCCAAACCGGGAACAGGCAGACTAACATCTATTTCAGCCAATGGCACCAACACAAACGCGCGCGCTACCATACGCGGATGTGGAATAGTAAGCGACTCGCTGTGAAGTACGCGTTGACCAAATAGCAAAATATCACAATCAAGCCGCCGCGGCCCCCAATGTTGCTCAAGCGCGCGATTGCGGCCATGTTGGCGTTCAATGTTTAAAAGCTGTTCAAGCAGTTCTTCTGGAGTATATTGTGTGCGAAGTTCCAATACGGCATTCAAGAAATCGGTTTGTTCCACCCCACCCCAGGCTGGTGATTGATAATACGATGAGGCCGCTACAACAGAAGTATTGGGCAAGCCATGTATCTGAACAACAGCCTGCCTCAAGATGCCGAGCGAATCACCTTGGTTGCCGCCCAGCCCAATGAAAACACGTTCCATAAGCCCGATTACTCGGCTAGCAAAGGTTTAGGATTGCTGCGTCGCCGTTTGCGCTTAACCGGCTGATGGGCGCTTTCGCCCTCTGAATTTTTACTATGTTGCGGGATAATTTCAGCCAATTTTTCTGGCGATAGCATTTGTGCCTGCCGCCAAAAATCGAGCTCCTCGAGCAATTCTGGTGCGCCAAAAGCACGCAATTCAAGGAAATCAAAGGCCGCACGAAAGCGAGGATGGGCTAATAACTTAAACACGCGTTTACGCGTTCTTTGCTGGAAGCGGGTTTGCAACTGCCAAATTTCATGCATTGGCATTGAGAATCGGCGCGGAATAGCAATACGTTCAATTTGTCGCATTGTTACCCTATCAGTGGCGCGCTGTTGGGCAACGCTGAGCTCACAACCGGAATTCTGCAAAACTGCCAACTCACGGCAATAGGCTGGCCACAATAGGCAGGCGAATAAAAATCCGGGTGCAACCGATTTGTCGGCAACAATACGTTGATCAGTGTTGTGCATAGCCTGCAATAGCATTGCACGTAAAGCCCCTGAACGATTAGTTTGCAAGGCTTTTGCGGTATCGGCAAACAACACATCCAGCAATTCGTATTGCTCTAACTGAAGGAAGCTTTTTTCAGCACTACCGGCCAAGAATATTTTAAGAATCTCATCAAACAAACGCGCCGAAGACGAACTTGAAAGCAAAGATGCCATAAGTGGAATGGGCTCAGCGGCTGTTGGATGAATGCTGAAACCAAGCTTTGCCGATAAACGAATGGCGCGCAGCATGCGTACAGGGTCTTCGCGGTAGCGAGTTTCTGGGTCACCAATTAACCTCAGCACCCGATCTTGCACATCTTGATAGCCGCCAACAAAATCCCGCACGCTGAAATCTTCAACCGTGTAATACAGCGCATTCACCGTGAAATCGCGGCGCACTGCATCTTCTTCCAAACTACCGTAAATATTATCGCGCAGTAGATGGCCTTCTTCGTGGGTTTTGCGATCACCTTGGGTATCGTCTTCACCAGCGGCGCGAAAAGTAGCCACTTCAATAATTTCTGAGCCATACATGATGTGTGCTAAGCGAAAGCGTCTGCCAATCAACCGACAATTGCGGAAATTTGCGCGCACTTGCTCTGGGGTTGCATTGGTCGCCACGTCAAAATCTTTAGGGTGCCCACCAATCAATAAATCGCGCACCGCACCACCAACAATATAGGCCTGATAGCCCGCTTCTCGCAAACGATATAACACACGCAAGGCATTCGGACTAATATCTTTGCGTGAGATACAGTGATCAGGCCGAGCAATAATTGCTTCAGATTCTGATCCGTGAGAAACAGTCATAACACTCCTAAATACAGTAAAATAAGGGCGCTGAACCCAAATGCATTATTGGACATTTTAATGGGTTTTCTATACTAGTAGGTGATTTATGCCATTTGTCGTTGTTGAAAACTGTATTCGCTGTAAATATACCGACTGTGTTGAAGTCTGTCCGGTCGATTGTTTTCACGAAGGCCCGAACTTTTTGGTGATTGACCCCGTTGAATGTATTGATTGCACTTTATGCGAGCCGGAGTGCCCAGCCAAAGCCATTTTCCCGGAAGACGATGTGCCAGCCGGACAAGAACATTTTGTTACACTGAATGCTGAATTAGCCGCGCTTTGGCCAGTTATTACCACACGTGCAGAACCTTTAGCCGATGCCACCGAATGGGATGGCAAGCCGGATAAGTTGCAATACTTGCAAAAATAATTTTTTGTTTTACCCATAAAAAAAGAGCGCTTATGCGCTCTTTTTTTGGTTTAAACATCGCTTACTTCAATAATACTGTTTTAAGCTTTGCCAGCAATTCACTTGAAACACCCGATTGCTGCACTGCGCCATCAAGACCAATGGCTTCAACGCGCGTTGTGTTTTTTTCTGCTTGTGCCGAAATTAAGAATGTTTCAGCTTTATAGCGCACTTCATAGCTCTTAATACTTTCTACTTTATTAAGCACGTCAACACCTTCAAGACCTTCAAGCGCTGTACCTAAACGGATCCAAACGCTACCTGGCACATCGTTCACCATAAAGTTGGCAGCTTTATCTGGACTCTTGGCATTTTCACCTATTAATGTTTTAGACGGTATTTGCAAAGCGTCGCGGTTTTTCGGTTTGCTCAAATCTGCGGGAATGCTTAACGGTTTGCTGATTTCTACGCCTTGATACTCAGGCCGAGAGCGAAACCAGCTGCAACCCGCTAAAAACGACCCGAAAACCAGTGTGAGTAAAGTGAAACGAAATACGTGCGGTGCGAAACGAAACATAGTGATCCTTCTCAAATCGATTGTTCAATAGATTTACATAAATTAGTCATGGCTATTGCATTGGCCTGATAACGCTCAGACAAAGGCAATAGTGGCAGGCGCAGGCCAGAACCAAAACCCAATTGTGACATGATAGCTTTTATTGGAATTGGATTAGGTTCGACATTTAGGAAAGCATACAGTTCCTGCAGTTTGGCATCTAAAACCAAGGCCTGGTCACTGTTGTATTCATCCAAAAAGCGGCAAATGCGGGCAAAACAAGCCGGCACTACATTCGATGCTACCGAAATAACGCCTTGCGCGCCGCCTATCATGCTGCGTACAAAGCTTTGGTCGTCGCCGCTGATAAGTGCAAAATTCGGTGTTGCTAAAGGGTAAAGCGCATTCCAGCGGTCTTCATCGGCAACCGCTTCTTTTAATCCAATAATATTTTCGTGACTACATAGCTTCGCCACGGTTTCTGGCAACAAATCGCAACCAGTTCGGCTTGGCACATTGTAAAGTACAATAGGAATTTCAGAAGCCTCAGCAACTGCCAGATAATGCGCCACTAAGCCTGCTTGGGTTGGCCGCACATAGGGCGGCGTAACCACCAGCGCCACTGCCGCACCAGTACGTTTGGCTAACTTATTTTGGCGAATTGTTTTGCTGGTTGATGAACGGCCAGTGCCGGCCATCAAAACAATCCGATTCCCCACACGGATTGACGCTAATTCAATGAGTTGGCAATATTCTTCATCGCTTAAATTAACGGCTTCGCCCGTTGAACCGGCCACCACAACACCTGATGACCCTGCATTTACCTGCGCATCAAGTTGTGCACGCCAAGCATTGAGGTCAATAACACCGGATTCGGCAAATGGTGTGGTTAATGCGGTTATGCTTCCCTTTAACTGCAATTTTAAGCTCCTTGATAAAAATTTTACTAAATTGACTTGCCGGTTGGCTAGCAAGTCTTTATTCTGTAATTATCATTTTGACACAGTTTTTCGTGTCGCAGGAACGCATCTTGAACGAAAATGCAACGCAACTGCCCAGTACTGGCAATCACTTACTCATCAGTGCCTATAGTACCTACCCCCATTCGCCCTTGTTGATTGTATCTCGCAGGATTTCTGAATCGGGCTGTAATCTTCTGGATACACGCCTTTCAACGGTTGGACGTGATGTATCGTTAGTAGCATTAGCAACTGGCAGTTGGGATGGCATTGTTAAGCTCGAATCTTTGCTAAGTAAACTAGAACGCGAAAATCAAATTAAAATTGCTTACTACCGCACTGGCCCGAAACCAATGCAGTCAAACATGTTGCCTTACTTAGTGGAAGTGGTCGCGGCCGATAAGCCCGGTATTTTGTTCCAACTGGCCGATTTCTTCGATCGGCAAGGCATTACTATCGAGAACATGCAATCCAATGGCTACCAAGCCATGCACACCGGCGCCTCGATGTTCACCGCACAACTGACTATCGGCATTCCCGCCACAATGCACATCGCGGCATTACGCGATGATTTTATGGAGTTTTGCGACCATTTAAACTTAGACGCGATCATGGATCCTATGAAGTATTAATCCCCTACCAAGGAAAAAATAATGACTCGAAGCAAGCGCATTTATGTTTTAGATACCAATATCCTGATGCATGATCCAACCGCGCTGTTTAAATTCGAAGAACACGATGTATTTATACCGATGATGGTTCTTGAAGAACTTGATAACGGTAAAAAAGGACACTCAGAGTCCTCACGTAATGCCCGCCAAGTTAGCCGCTTCCTTAATGAACTGATTGAATCGCATGGCAGCAGCGATATCACCGATGGCATCGCCTTATTGCAACCAAAAGGCCTGAATTTGCGCCCCGAAGGTACGGTCGGAAAACTGCATTTCCAACTCAAGCAAATGGAAGCTGGCAAACGCTTCGGCACTGTCTTGCCGGACAATCTCATTCTTGGTTCAATTCTGCAATTAAAAGAAGACAACCCTGGCGTGCCGGTGGTTTTGGTCTCGAAAGACATCAACTTGCGCATCAAGGCTTCAATCTGCGGCGTAGATGCCGAAGATTATGAAAACGACCGCGCCATCGATGATTTTAATTTATTATTCACCGGCGTACGTCAGCTTGAAGTCGATTTTTGGGAACGCCACCAAGGCAATCTGCGCTCTTGGACCGAAAAAGGCCGTACTTTTTATGAATTGCAAAGATCTCGTGATGATGATTGGTATTTGAATCAATTTTTATATATGCCCGGCGATGACGAAGTTGAAATGCGGGTTAGTAAAATTGAGGGCGAGCGCGTTACCCTGCAAATTGTTGATGATTATCGTTCACCGCAACATCAGGTATGGGGCATTACCGCCAAAAATCGTGAGCAGAACTTTGCCTTGAATGCGTTAATGGATCCGGAAATCGACTTGGTTACTCTACTCGGCACGGCGGGTACTGGTAAAACATTATTAGCATTAGCCGCTGGCCTTACGCAAACCATGGACATCCAGCGCTACCGAGAAATTATCATGACTCGCGCAACAGTCTCAGTAGGTGAAGATATTGGCTTTCTGCCTGGCACCGAAGAAGAAAAAATGACCCCATGGATGGGCGCGCTTACCGATAACTTGGAAGTACTGACCAATACCCAAGAGCAAAACTCCTGGGGTCGCGGCGCCACCAATGAACTATTGGCTTCACGCATAAAAATTCGCGCCATGAATTTCATGCGTGGCCGCACCTTCTTGCACCGTTGGCTAATAATTGATGAAGCGCAGAACTTAACACCAAAGCAAATGAAAACTTTGATTACTCGCGCAGGCCCTGGTACCAAGATTATTTGCATGGGTAATGTTGAGCAAATTGACACCCCATACTTAACGGAAACTACGTCCGGTTTAACGTATGCGGTGGATCGCTTCAAGAACTGGGCGCACTCCGCCCACATAACCCTGCGCCGCGGCGAGCGCTCTCGTTTGGCTGATCACGCTTCTGAGGTTCTATAATTTATGAAGCGTGCGTTTTCCGTTCTCACCATCGCCGGGTCCGATTCCGGTGGTGGTGCGGGCATTCAGGCCGATCTGAAAACCTTCGCAGCATATGGCGTGCATGGCGTTTGTGCTATTGCCACACTCACCGCGCAAAACACCCAAGGCGTGCAAGCCATCCATGTGCCACCACCAAAATTTCTGCGTGCTCAGCTTGATTCGGTATTTTCCGATTTCGATATTCGTGCAGTGAAGATTGGCATGTTAGCCAATAAAACTGTGATTGATGTTGTGGCTGATGCGTTAGAAAAATATCAACCGAAGCATATTGTGCTTGACCCGGTGATGGTGTCCAGCTCTGGGCATACACTACTCGAATTGCGCGCTATCCAGCGCTTGGTTGAACGCTTGTTTCCACTCGCCACGCTCATCACACCAAACATCGATGAAGCTGTATTGTTGCTCGATCACAGCATCAGCAACGACGACCAAGCCGAAGCTGCGTTAGTAGAACTGCTGGCCATGGGCGCGAAAGCGGTGCTGCTAAAAGGCGGACACTTAAGCGGCAAAAAAGTGATTGACCGGCTTGACACCGGTAAAGCACTGTATGAATTCGAACACCCTCGACTGAAAGTATCTGGGCATGGCACCGGCTGTACCCTCGCCTCTGCCATCGCTGCTAACTTGGCCTTGAAAAAATCCTTGCCAGATGCCTGCGAAGCAGCTGGGGATTATGTGTTTAATGCGTTAAACTCTGCATACCGGCCGGGCAAAAGTAGGCTTTCAATCCTAAAACATATATAAATGTGGTATTCATGCTTATTAAAACCCATTACGACAACCTAAATGTAGCCAATAATGCCCCTAGCGATGTTATTCGCGCCGCATATAAACTCATTATCCAGAAATGCGAATCTGATTTAAGCCCCAATGCAGACGCGTCGCGGTTTTTAACAGCCATTAATACGTCATTCGCTGTACTTTCCAATCCCGTGCAGCGTGCTGAATATGACCAATGGCTTGTAGAGCAAGAAGCAGCAAATGCCGAGAAGATAAAATTAAATACCAAAACCAAATCTAAACACGAAACAAACGCGCGCGATGATAGCGCTGCAAACAAGCCTATTGTAAGTAAATCTGTTGATATAAATAAGAGTTTTAGTGCAAGCGAAATTAGCACTAACTCTGATGAAAAACAAAGCAAGTTCCTGCGCTGGCTAATTTATACCGGTATTGTTTTGGCCATTTTGCTGGCATTTAAGTGGTTTGGAATTTTCGCTGGCGAAACTGAAAGTAAAATCGAACAACCCGTGCAGAACATTGATTCAACAGCCCAACCGAGTGTAAGCAAACAATCCGCGCTGACACAAAATACTCAAGCCACACAAGCAATCGAGAATACCCAGAACACAGCAATACTTGTTGCTGATAGCATTCCAGACCATGATCAAATTTCTATTGGTGCATTTATCGGAGTATGGAAAGGCAGAAATGGCGCTCCAGCTGGCCAGCAAACTTTGGGCATCTCATTGAAATCTAAAAATAGCATTGTGTTTAATTTAGATGCGAAAGTTGGGCAGTCCATCGGCGGTGTGTATGGCATTGCAGAGTTTACTAACAGCTACGCAAGTTTTTTCAGTAAAGACTATAACTGCAGTATTTTGTTCACTATCAAATCGGGCGTTCTGCAGCTAAACACCAACAACTGCCAGGCTTACCATGAATCCGGCATTACATTTGATGGCCAATACAGCAAGTCGATAGTCGTTAAAACTGATTTAAAGCCAAAATTATTACAAACAAAACCTACTACAAAAAATGTTACTTCTGAAACAAACCAAACTGTTGCTTTAGAATCTGTTCCTGTAGTTGCCACAAACGCACCAAAACTGCTCAGATTTGTTGCTACGGTTAAAGACGCAACTGGAAACATAAGCAAAATTGAATTGATTGCAAAAGACAAAGAAGCGGCCAGAGCCATCATCCGTGATTTCAGGGGTAATCCGGAAATTGTGAAGATTAAAGAAGTGCGAAAATAGGGCGTGCATTAGCGCGCCAAGATGCTTCGTTCGAACATAAAGGTGCGCCATTGCGCACCCTATATGTTAGTTCAGTGAAGTAACCTTAAGCCTTGATATGCTTAATGATGGCTGCCGCAAAGGACTGCGTGGAGCCGTTGCCGCCAAGATCTGGGGTTAGGTGGTCTTTGTCGTTCATGGTGTCGATAATGGCTTGCTTCAAGCGTACAGCAGCAGATACTTCGCTAATGTGCTCCAGCATTTGCACAGCGCCCAACAGTAACGCGCACGGATTTGCAATACCTTTGCCGGCAATGTCTGGCGCTGAACCATGCACCGCTTCAAAAATGGC
>JAYTOD010000012.1:0-3363 GCA_043747995.1 Arenimonas sp. | reverse complement strand
ACTTTTTCAAATGCCGCTGCATTGGCTTCTGCATCGCGCTTATTCGGAATTTGTGCGGCCATACCACCCATCGCTAGAATGCCGCGCTGATGGCAAGTTTGAATCAGCAATTGTGCGTAGCTGCTCAGGAAGTGTTTAGTCATCGCAATTTGACCACGTTCCGGCAACATAAAACCAGGCTGGTGGTGCAGGGTTTTAATGGCTGAAAATATATAATCCCAGCGCCCGCAATTCAAGCCAACTACACGAGATTTCAAAGCATGAATTATTTCATTCATTTGAAATGCAGCGGGCAGGGTTTCAATTAGCACTGTCACTTTAATTTGTCCAAGCGGCAAATCTAATTCGTTTTCAATAAACTCTAAGACCGAATTAATCCATTGCGCTTCTGCGGCCGATTGTAATTTCGGAATATAAAAAAATGGCCCGCGCTGCTGTGCATGTAATTCTTTAGCATTATGAAAAGCAAACAAGCCTAAATCAAACAGCAGGCCGGAAAGTTCTTGGCCATTAACCTGCACATTTTTCTCACTCAAGTGTAACCCGCGTGGCCGAACCATCAGCACCGTTTTACGTGTTGGGCTTAAACGATATGCCGATTGGTTTGGTGCAGGCTCATCTGGCAACCAAGATAAGTCATTACGAACCGCGCGAAACAGCACTTCTTGGCCAGACAGCATATTGGCCCAGGTTGGCGATGTGGAGTCTTCAAAATCAGCCATAAAAACAGAAGCGTCCGAATTCAAGGCATTAATAACTGTTTTCGCATCCACCGGCCCGGTTATTTCTACACGTCGGTCGCGCAGTAGTTCTGGAATCGGCGCCGCGTTCCATGCCGATTGGCGGATATTTGCGGTATCCTCAGTAAATACGGGGAGTTTTCCCTTGGCTTTATGACGCTCTTGTAATAAACGCTGGCGATCGTTTTCAAAATTTTTATGCAACTGCACCAGAAAATCAGCGGCTTGTTGATTCAATAAACCACTATCGACCACAGCAGGCAGTGGCGAATGCGTAAGCTGGCTTTGAACAGACTCAACAAGTTTTGAGACAAAAGACATAATATTCTCCATTACACAAAAGGTATTCTTTTTACGTTTATTTGACAAACTAAATATTTAAATAAATAATATTAACAATTGTTATAATTAGTAATGAAAGGTTCTAAATGACCAAGCCGGAAAAGAAAAAAGCCCAGACTCGCTTCTATTATAAAGGCGATAAACTCAAACCTTTGCGCGCCTTTTGCCAAACAGCACGAATGGGTTCCGTGTCACGCGCGGCAGAATCGTTATTCTTAAGCCAACCGGCCGTTACTCTGCAATTACAAGCACTTGAACGCGAATTTGGTACGCGCTTATTCGAGCGCTTTGGCCGGCGCTGGACTTTAACTCAGGAAGGGACGGCCTTGTATGAACTTGCGCGGCCATTAGTTGAAGGCTTAGACCGCATTGACCGGGATTTTCATGAAAAAGTGGGTAATCAGGAAAACGCTGAATTACATATAGCCGCCGGGAGTTCGACGATTTTGTATCTTCTTCCTGAAATTGTGTCTAAATTCCGTGAAATACACCCAAAAGTGCAACTATTTTTGCATAACGTGACAGGTCAAGATGGTTTAGGTTTGCTTCGCTCAGACGGCTGCGATTTGGCAGTAGGATCGGTTTTGGATGTGCCAAGCGATTTGGTGTACAACCCCGCGTACAGTTTCGACCCAATGCTGATTATGGCCAAAGATCACCCTTTGGCGAAGAAAGCAGAAATCAAACTGGCCGATTTGTCGCCCTTTGGGCTTATTTTACCGCCAAAACGTCTCAGCACTTGGCGCTTGGTGGATTTGGTGTTCCAGAAAAACCGTGTGCCCTACACTGTTGCCTTAGAAGTAGGTGGCTGGGAAGTCATCAAACAATATGTAGCAATGGGCTTGGGGATTTCGATTGTGACCGGCATTTGTTTGAATGAGCAAGACCAAGAGCGCTTAGTAGCACGCAATATGAAAGAATATTTCCCCTCTCGCAGTTATGGCGTGGTGATGCGTAAAGGCAAACTGTTGTCCCCTCCGGCACAAGCGTTTGCGGAGTTGGTTAAGCCTGGCACGATCCCATCGCGCGGCTATTTTGAGTCTGGGCACTCAGAACGCTAGCGTGCTTAGTTTGCGGTGTTGCAATTAGGTTCTTTGCTCATTAGCTTTTCAAGGCGCGAAAGTGGCTCACAGGTGACGACCGGCAGCTTCGGCAACGGTTTTGCCAAACGTGCTTGCTCAGCCATTTTTGCTTGTTGCAACTGAGCAATTCGCGCACGAATTTGCGGAATTGCGGCTAAAGCGGCTTTTTCGCCTTCTAAAATCGCTTGGTAACGCTGCTCAAAATCGGCTGGGCCAATTTCGCTAACACGCGGGCGAATCACCACATCAGCGCGGGCAAGTTCTTGCTCGCCCAATTTTTGACCCATGATGGTAATCGACTGATTGACGATGCTAAGCATGCCCTCCGGATTTTTTCCATTGGCTTTGTTGGAAATATTTACCGCAATCACGATATCCGCACCGAGCTGTCGCGTCGCATCAACCGGCACCGGGCTTACAATGCCGCCATCCACATAATGAAAACGGCCAATGGCAACCGGCTCGAACACACCAGGAATACTGCTAGAAGCTCGCACCGCTTGGCCGGTATTACCGCGTCGAAAGACAGTGCGCTGGCCAGTTTCTAATTGCGTAGCAACCACCGCAAAAGGCCTCTTCATGCGTTCAATGGGCTTTTGTGCAACCATGCCATTGACGTAATCTTGCAATTTCTGACCTTTCACCAAGCCGCCAGAGAATAGGCTGATATCACGGATTGATGCTTCATCAAGCGCAAGTGCGGTTTGTTGCATTTGAAACGCATTCATACCGCTGGCATATAAGGCACCCACCACACTGCCGGCGCTGGTTCCCGCCACAAACTCAGGCTGCAAGCCATTAGCTTCCAGCATTTTAATAACACCAATATGCGCAAAGCCTTTTGCTGCACCGCCACCTAAAGCAATGCCAATCCGGATTTTTGGCACAGGAACAGCAACTGGAGGCGGTAACACCACAACAGTTGGTAAAGTTTTGGTTTCGTTGCTAGCACATGCGGCAAGCAGGAAAATTGCGCTTAAGCTTAAAAACGCACGCGCTTTAGCACGAATAAATAAAGAAAATATCGACATAGGTGCTAGTGTATCGCACGCACACCCATCAAGCCTTTCGACAACGGCAATGCATCGCGGTAAAATAAGGGTCTGTTCATATAAAGCCAAACTCATGACCGATATTCAGACCGAAACACCACCAGATCGCTTAGCCAGCGACACCCGCAGCCCTTTTTTCAATGAAGC
>JAYTOD010000011.1:0-16531 GCA_043747995.1 Arenimonas sp. | reverse complement strand
CCCGAAATGGTTGATAAAGCACGTAAAGAATACAATGCAAAATCCGGCGCATTGCAAAGCAATGTGCAGAATCAACTAAGCCCTGCAGAACAAGCCGCAGCAAAGCAACAAGCGTATATTGAAGCCGAGGCTATAGCACAGGCAGAAAAAGCCAAGCGTGTTGAGCAAGGTATGATGATTAGTTTCGAAAACGAAAAAGACCTTCAGCGCTCGTTCGATGAGCGTACGGATTTGCTGCAACAAACCATCATCTCACTCAAAGCAAGCATTCAATCGCGCCGAGCGGTAGGAATTAGCGTATTAAACGAATTATCCGACATGGAGCTAAATGGAGCGACAATACCTGCCGATAAAATCAAGCAGATTAAAAGCAATCATGTCTTAGTTATGAAACAAACAGAACAACTAATGCGATTAACGAATAGTTTTAATGCACTTAAAAGCGAGTTCGCTCAAACCTTAGACAAATACCGCCAGCTGAAAGGAGCTGCACCAACACCGATTGCAACACAAGGGGGCCCCGGCACTCCCACAACAACACCTATGCCAAAGCAATAGCTTAAAACGGTATTTTCAAGCTCGGTTTTTGTGCCAAGAGTTGTTCACGGAAAATGCCTTGAATTTGAACTAAGCGCTCATTACTATCTGCTTCAAAACGCAAAACCAGCACCGGCGTAGTATTCGATGCACGCACCAAACCCCAGCCATCAGGCCAATCAGCGCGAATGCCATCAATGGTGTTAATTCGCGCGCCTTCGAACTGTGCCTTAGCCACAAATTGCTCGATAAAGCTGTGTTGTTCGCCTTCTTCCAATTCAATTTTTAATTCAGGTGTTGATGCGCCATTGGGCAAGCTATCAAATACGGCCTGAATGCCCTCTGGCGCTGCCGCCAATATTTCTAACAAGCGCGCCGCAGCATAGATGCCATCATCAAAACCGAACCAGCGTTCGGCAAAGAAGAAATGCCCGCTCATTTCGCCTGCAAGCTCGGCATGCGTTTCTTTCATTTTTGCTTTAATAAGCGAATGGCCGGTTTTCCACATAATTGGGCTGCCACCATGCCGCAGAATATGCCCCTGTAAAGCGCCAGTACATTTAACGTCATAAATAATGGCTGCACCTGGATTGCGATGTAATACATCTTCTGCGAACAACATGAGCAATCGATCCGGAAAAATCATTTCACCTTTCGCCGTTACTACACCTAACCGATCACCATCGCCATCAAAAGCCAGGCCTATATCAGCACCTGAATGCTTAACGGTTTCAATCAAATCAACTAAGTTGGCGGGATCACTTGGATCTGGATGATGATTTGGGAAATTACCGTCGACTTCACAATAAATCGCTTCAACATCGGCACCGATTGCCGCTAGCACATTCGGCACAATCGCACCCGGCACGCCATTACCGCAATCAACTACCACTTTGAGGCGGCGGTCGATTTGAATATCATCGGCAATAAAACGTGTGTATTCATCGATAATACTTTTGCTAGTGACAAGTCCAAGTTGTTGCACTTTGATGACTTTTTTCTCAACAATACGCTCAAATATGTTGGTGATGGCATCACCAGATAAAGTATGCCCATCAATGACAATTTTAAAGCCGTTATAGTCGGGTGGATTATGCGAACCAGTGACAGAGATACCACTGGTATATTCACTATTATGTGTTGCAAAGTAGACCAATGGCGTAGGTACTTGTCCGATATTGAGTACTGAAACACCGGTTGATAGTATTCCCTCAGTTAAGCCTGCCGCGAGCTTTTCGGATGACAATCGGCCGTCATAGCCAATCACAATGCCACGCAAACCGCACTCAGCTAAAATGCTACCAATAACCTCACCAATAAGTTGTGCGATACCAACATCGAGATTGGTGCCAACAATACCGCGAATATCGTAGGCTCTGAAAATACTGCGTTCAAGCGGTACTTTCGGACTGGCTATTTCTTTAATATTGAATACCGGTTTTGCAGAAGTACTAATTGGCGCAATGATGCCTTTTTGATTCATTTCTTGCAAAGTCATTTCATCATCCCATTCTGCGACGGTATTGACTAAAATCTGACGTTTTTTCTGATATATTGGCATATAAGAACTAAGCATTGCACCTAGCAAAAACAAGGAAGCCAGTATGAGCTCAGCCACACCCTTTAATTCGAGTAGACCTTTCTCAGCCAGCGGCGCTGACGCAACAACACGCCATGGCGTTTGCGGAATTTTGATGGCATTATTTTCAGCCGTTGATGCTAAAGAATTATCGCCACGCGGCAATATATCCACGCGATCTTGACGAATTGCTAAATAACTATTTTTTGGGGTTTCTATGTCCATGGCTTTATCTAGCTCTGCCAACGGGGCTTGCACATACACTAATAATTCGTTTACACCACTACCAATTAACGAAACTAAAGCCAATTTCTGCTCGCCGGACACTTTAATAATGCGAAATGCCACTTGTGTATTGTTTGCCCCTGATTCAAGCACAGCTAGCTTGCCTGCGCCAAATTTTACTACATCGTTGTATGCCAGCTCTAAATCAACGCGATGAATTTCTATAACTTCAACATTGGGGATGGCGTCTTTAAAAATACCTTTAATACTTGCTTGTTCGCTTTCAAAGGCTAATGGTCCAACCTGCTTCTGTGCTGCCTGCATCTTCACTATAAGCGACATGCTCAAAGGCTCAATGGCTTTGACGGCATTATTACGCGCATCAAGCACATCGCGCTCGGTTTTATTTTGCCCAAACACATCTAACCCTATCAAAGCAAACCAAAGCGCTAAGGCGGCACAAAGTATTGCGCCCGATTGCCAAGGATTACCTTGAATCCATGCGCGTGTTCGATCTACATACGATTGTGCTGATGACATATTAACGAACTCCCGTATGACCAAAGCCGCCTTGCCCGCGTGCGCTTTCAGCAAATTGCTCAACCTGATTGAAATTCGCACGAAGTACCGGCATAAAAACCAGTTGAGCGATGCGATCGCCCGGCTGAATAGTTTGCACAATCGCACCTCTATTCCACAAACTCACCATAAGCGGACCTTGATAATCGGCATCAATTAAACCTACCAAATTGCCAAGCACCAAGCCTTGTTTATGGCCTAAGCCGGAACGCGGTAAAATATGCGCGCAGACGCCAACGTCGGCAATATAAATCGACATGCCAGTGGCTATTAGCTGACTTTCGCCAGGCGCCAAACTTAGCGGCTCATCTAGCATGGCACGCAAATCCATACCGGCCGAAAAGGCTGTGGCATATGTCGGCATAGGAAATTCTGCGCCTAAGCGCACATCCAAAATACGCAGTTGCACATCAATGCTAGCCTTAGGGCTCATATCATTCCTTGATTTCATTACTAATAATAGTGAGCAGTGCGTTTGCCACATTGATTTTTGTGTCGTGTTGTATTTCTATCCGCACTCCGGCTTTAGAGAAAACCACCAATGCATTGTGTTCGCTTTCAAAACCAATACTGGCATTGCTAACATCATTGGCGGCAATAAAGTCGAGATTTTTGCCTGCTAATTTTTTCTGTGCATATTCATCAAGCCGTTCAGTTTCGGCGGCAAAACCAACTACCAGTTTCGGACGATTTGCGCTACTAGACACCGTTGCCAAAATATCGGTAGTGCGCTCCAATTCGACTGTTAGGGTTGTCTCGGTTTTTTTAATTTTTTGTGCGCTGCATAATTTGGGGCGGTAATCTGCCACAGCTGCAGCCGACACGAATACATCCACATGCTCAAGATGTAGCTGCACCGCCTCAAGCATTTGCTGCGCTGATCGAACATCAACCCGTTGTACACCTGCAACACAGCAAATTGCCACGGGGCCTGAAATTAGCACGACCTCAGCACCTTGTTCGCAAGCTGCTTGCGCAATCGCAAAGCCCATCTTCCCCGAACTTCGGTTGCCAATAAAGCGCACTGGATCGATATCTTCAAAGGTTGGGCCGGCGGTGATTAAGAATTTTTTACCTGCCAAAGGTTTCGGGCCAGTGTTTAATGCCGCAGCAATTTCGACTGGCTCAAGCATACGACCTTCGCCTATTTCGCCGCAGGCTTGCTCGCCACTGGCGGGGCCAAGCAAATGAAATCCGCGCTGTTGCAGTTTTTCTTTATTGGCTTTGGTGGCTACATTGGCCCACATTGCCTGATTCATTGCCGGTGCAAGATATATCGGCGCAGTTGTTGCTAGGCATAAGGTACTCAGCAAATCATTGGCTTGGCCATTGGCTAAACGGGCAATGAAATCGGCACTGGCCGGTGCAACCAACACCTTGCTTGCCCAGCGCGCTAGCTCAATATGGCTCATTGCCGCTTCTGCGCTTTCATCCCATAAGCTGCTACGCACAGGATTCCCCGACAAAGCCTGCAAGGTGGTGGCGGTAATGAATTGTTCGGCAGAATGTGTCATTACCACGCGCACATCGGCGCCGGCCTGTTTAAGGCGGCGAACCAATTCGGCCGATTTGTAGGCGGCTATTCCGCCGGTTACCCCAAGTAATATGCGCTCGCCATGTTGTGCTGTCACAAGTATTTTCCTACAAGCATATGCGCATTAGCTTACCCTAAAAGCCGAGAGATTCCGACAGTCAGGCTGAAATATCTCGCGCAATCTATAGCCATGACACATCGAATCGTTAAACCATGGATTTCTGCGCAAAACAAAGCCTTGGCACATGGCGTTAAATCGCTAAGCTTGGCCGAGCTGTTATTGCTGATTGGTGCGCCGCACCGCTTGCCACAAAATACAGATAGCATTCCCATACAACGGCAATGCCTGCAAACATTGAACCAATCCTCTATTGGTGAATTCAGCCAGCAATATCAAGTGGGCATTGAACTTTCTTGCAAGCTGGCCGCCAGCCTTGAATTGGGCACTCGGCATTGGGTGGAGCCATTACAGCGCGGCATGTGCTTGAATGAGCCACAGCATATTCGCCATTGGTTACGCACACAATTACGCGATAGAAGCAGAGAAGTGTTTGCCTGCCTATTCCTAG
Source organism: Arenimonas sp. (assembly GCA_043747995.1). Lineage (GTDB taxonomy): Bacteria > Pseudomonadota > Gammaproteobacteria > Xanthomonadales > Xanthomonadaceae > Arenimonas. Next base: position 11,508 of record JAYTOD010000011.1, on the reverse strand, counting down.
ACACTCGACATAGGCTAATTTGTTACGAAGAATTATTTGAAGGCAGCGTTGATTGCTCGGAAGTCTATCCACGTATCGTTTTACAGCATGGTTTACGCCATCATGCGGCGGCTATGGTGTTTGTTCACAATCATCCAAGCGGCCACCCAGAACCGAGCGCCGCTGATCACGCGTTGACTTCTCGACTTAAACAAGCACTTAACTTGGTGGATATCCGCGTATTGGATCATTTCATTGTGGCCAATAATGAAATTACCTCTTTTGCTGAACGAGGCTGGTTGTAAGCGTCTATCAAGTATGCTTTCAGGCCAGTTCAGGCTACAATATTAGACCCTATAAAAGTTGATTTCAGCCTGTGAAAGCCCATCTTCGTGAACTTGTTGCACAAGCACTTTTGGATTTACGCCGCGAAGGCAAAATACCTGTCGAGCTAGAACTGCCCGAATTCGTCATCGAGCGCACCAAATCTCGCGAGCATGGCGATTACGCTACTAATATTTCTTTGTTATTAGCGAAAAAAATTGGCATGAATCCGATGGCGCTCGCTGAAGCTCTGATTAAAAGTATGGATGCCTCAGACGAATCCAAGCATATTGAAAAAGTAGCGGTTGCCAAGCCAGGCTTTATCAACTTCACCATTTCCAAGCGCTGCCTGCTATCCACGGTGCGTCGAGTCTTTGAACAAGACACCGAGTATGGCAAGCAAGCAGCTGAATCCCGCGAATCGGTTACTGTTGAATTTGTGTCCGCCAATCCTAATGGCCCGCTGCATGTTGGCCATGGTCGTGGCGCCGCGTATGGCGCATCGGTTGCCAATTTGCTTGAAGCGGCTGGCCACAAAGTGCAGCGCGAATACTACGTTAACGACGCTGGCCGACAAATGGATATTCTGGCCGTAAGCGTTTGGCTGCGCTACCATGAGCTATGTGGCATCAATGTGCGCTTCCCCGACAACGGCTACAAAGGCGAATACGTGGTGGAGATTGCTCGTAATCTGCGCGCCCAGCAAGGCGATCGGCTGCGGTTTAATACCATTGAGATATTTGACGCTATTCCTGCTGATGAAGGCCAAGGCGGCGACAAAGAAAAACATGTTGATGGCTTAATTACCAATGCCCGCCACTTACTTGGCGACGCCGATTACCGCACAGTATTCAATGCCGGTTTGGAATGGTGCTTAAGCGATATCCGTAGCGATCTACATGGTTTCGGCGTTGATCACGACAGCTTTTTTTCCGAGCGTTCATTAAGCACCGATGGTTTTGTACAACGTGCTATTGAAACATTACAGAAAAACGGCCATTTGTACGAACTTGAAGGTGCTACTTGGTTTCGCGCCAGCAGTTTTGGTGACGACAAAGACCGTGTAATCATCCGTGACAACGGTGTAAGCACCTATTTTGCCTCTGATTTAGGCTATTTGCTGTCTAAGTTTGAACGCGGCTTCGAGCGTGCATTGTATATTCTAGGTGCAGACCACCACGGCTATATTGTGCGCCTGAAAGCCGCTGCACAAGGCTTAGGCCTAGATCCAGAGAAAATTGAAATCCAGTTGGTGCAGTTCGCCATTTTGTACCGCGGCGAACAACGTGTGCAAATGTCGACCCGTGCCGGTAGTTTTGTGACCCTACGCGAATTGCGCGAAGAAGTTGGCAACGATGCAGCACGCTATTTTTACGTGATGCGCTCCAATGAACAACATTTGGATTTTGACCTGGAATTAGCAAAAAGCCATTCCAAGGAAAATCCGGTGTATTACATCCAATATGCGATTACCCGCTCGGCAGGTTTATTCCGCAAACTGAAAGAAAAACAATGGTCATACAACGATAGTGCAGCCATCGCTAATCGTGAACAAATGAGTACTGACTTCGAACATATTTTACTCGGCGAACTCATGCGTTACCCAGAAGTCATCGAATCGGCGGCGCAAAACCGTGGGCCGCAGATTCTTGCCAATTACCTGCGTGAAACCGCAAACGCCTTCCATTCATTCTATGAAAACTGCGACATTCTGAGCGAAGACGAAGCAAGTCGTCACGCACGTTTGGGCTTATGCAAAGCATCAGCGCAAGTACTCAGCAATGGCTTGGCGCTTTTGGGCGTATCCGCGCCGGAGCGTATGTAATGGCTAGACGCAGCAAACCGCAAGCACGCCGTCAAAGTTCAATAGGCACACCGGTGTGGGCGTGGTTGTTAATCGGTTTATTTATTGGCGCCTTGGCTTATTTCGGCTACCAGCAATTCGAAAGCATGCACACTGCAAAAGTTGATACGCTACCAACACCAAATCAAACTAAGAAAAGTAAGGGCACGGCAAACGCTACCGAACCACCCGCCAGCGGCATGGATGATGGCGTGTTGAATACCGATTATAGTTTTTACGATGTTTTGCCAAGCCAAGAAACCATTGACGTTCAGGTTGATGAAAATGCATCTGAACAAGCGCAGACCACGCAAGTTGCAGAAAATGCTAAGCCCTTGCCGAACAAAGCAGCGACAGTTGCACCAACCGAACCTCAAAAACCCATTGAATTGAGCGCAGCACGTTATCTATTGCAAGCGGGTGCTTTTGAACATAGCGCCGATGCAGATGACTTGAAAGCGCGTATTGCTCTATCAGGTGAATCCGCACGCGTTGAAGAAGCTGATATAAATGGTAAAACCATGTACCGTGTGCGCTTGGGGCCATACGATAATGCCACAGCAACCGAACGTGCACGTAGCAATCTAGCTGCACAAGGTATTCAAGCCAATCGCATTGCGGTTAAATAAAAAAACTGATTATCGTTTTAAGCGTATTAAAGCTGAGGTATCTTCCTCGCCAAAACCTTGATTCACTAATTTTTGGTAATCTGCTAAAGATTGCTCAACAACACTGTATTGCTTACCAAGCTGGTTAGCCATGTCTTGTACAATATGCAAATCTTTCAGCAATAACGCCGATTTAAATCCTGGCGTAAAGCTACTAGCCAGCATGGTAGCGCCGCGCTTATCCAAAAACCAATTACCGGCCGCGCCAGCGGCTAAAGTAGGCACCAAAGATTCTGCACTCAAGCCCAAAGCTTCGCCAAATGCTAAGCCTTCACATACTGCTTGCGCAATACCAGCCACTAGAACTTGATTAACTGCTTTGGTAGCTTGGCCAGCCCCTGTTGGACCCATAAGGGTGACTCGCAAGGCATATGCTGCCAATACATCTTGAACACTTGCCAGTTCCTTGGCATCGCCACCAACCATTACCGATAGCTTGCCGTTTTTAGCGCCTTCAACGCCTCCTGAAACCGGTGCGTCTAGAAACGCGATAGCGTTTTCCTTCAATAGTACAGCCGCTTTCTGTGCGGTGCTTTGCGCTACTGTTGAGTGATCAATCACGACGACGCCCTTATGCAAGACCTGCGCCAATTCTGTGCAGCATTGCAACACATCCTCATCTTTCGACACGCACAACACCACCACATCACAATCCGCGAAATCGCTTAAGCCTTGTGCCGCACGAACGCCTAAATCATTCGCCAATGCTTCGGCTTTCGCCTGTGTGCGGTTCGCCACTACATACAACAAGCCCGCAGCCTGCAAATGCCTTGCTAAGTGCGCGCCCATAGCGCCTAAACCAATAAATCCAACGCGTTGCATATTCGTCATATCAGACTCCGTGCAGAGTTTCTTCCAAATAGGTATAGCCGGTTAAGCCGGCTTCGAGTGCATCCAATGCCGATTGCGCCTGCACCGTATCTAAGCCAGCCGCGCTAACCAAGTGCTGGTAGCGAGCGCGCAAATCATCGAGATTATAGCCCACATAATCCAACATCACGTCAGTGGAATCGCCTTTGCGTTGGCGCACAATATCAAAGCCACCGGCTGCATTCAGCGAGACATTAGCGGTGTCGGTATCGCCGAACAGATTATGGATATCACCCAAGGTTTCTTGGTATGCACCAACCATAAAAATACCCAAACGATAGCTCTCACCTGTCTTCAAACTATGCAAAGGCAAGGAATGACTAAGTGTTTGCGATTGCACATAAGTATCCACACGACCATCAGAATCGCAGGTTAAATCTGCAATCACACCATGTCGCATCGGCTGCTCATCCAAGCGCGCAATCGGCATAATCGGAAACACTTGATCAATCGCCCAGACATCGGGGATGGATTCGAAAACCGAGAAATTGACGAAGTATTTATCCACCAACCGCTCGTCCAATTCATCCAATACTTCGCGATGGGTTTTATCGTCTGGATTCAATAGTTCACGCACCGAATGCGCGATGCTATAGAACAAATCGTCCAGCAAGGCGCGCTCGTCTAAGCTTAATTGCCCGTGCGCAAACAAGGCTTGGCCTTCGGCTAAATAATGCTGTGCTTCCAAATATACTTCCAAGGCTGTGCGTTGTTCAATAGCAACCGCCAACTCGCGCAAATGCTTAATCACTAAGGATTCGCCAGCAATCGCCAAGGATACTGCACCTTTTGGCGCTTGCTCAACTTCCGACACATTCACTACCATCATTGCATGGTGCGCAGTCATTGCGCGCCCAGCTTCAGTAATCATGCGTGGTTCGGGCAGTTGGTGTTGCTCGCAAGCTTCTTTCAACGGTTGAATTAAGGTGTGTGCAAATTGCTCTAAGCGGTAATTGGTGGAGCAGGCACCGCGCGAACGTGTACCTTCGTAATCCACACCCAAACCACCACCGGAATCCATATAGCGGATGTTGCAGCCGGCTTTGCTTAACTCAACAAAATAACGCACCGCTTCACGCATGCCAGCGGCAATATCACGCAGGTTGGAAATTTGCGAACCCATATGAAAATGTAATAAGTTCAGGCAATCCAGCAAATCTTCTTGGCGCAGTTGTTCAACCAAATCCAACACCTGGCGCGGCGACAAGCCAAACTTGGCTTTATCGCCGCCGGAATTTTGCCACTTACCAGCACCAAGCGTGGCCAAACGCAAACGCACGCCAATGCATGGCTTCACGCCAAGGGCGCGCGCTTCTTGAATAATAACGGCAAGTTCTGATGGCTTCTCCACCACAATATAGGTTTCAAAACCAAGTTGTTTACCAAGTAAAGCCAGCCGAATAAATTCACGGTCTTTATAGCCATTGCAAACAATCACACTGCCCTGTTTGGCCAAGCCTAGCACCGCCATCAGCTCCGGCTTTGAGCCGGCTTCCAAACCGAATTGCTCGCTACTTGCCTGCGCTAAAACACCGGCCACCCCAAAATGCTGATTAACCTTGATGGGATACACGGCGGTATACCCGCCTTGGTAATTCAAGCTGGCCATTTCTTTATTGAATGCCGATTGCATAGCTTGCAAACGATGCGGCAAGATATCGGAAAAGCGCAACAATAAAGGCAGCTTCACGCCATCTGCGCAGGCTTGTGCAATAAGCTCCGGCAATGGCAGGCTTGGGCCGTGCTCGCCTTGCGGCTGCGCACACACGCGACCTTTGGCATCCACATCGAAATAGCCTTCAGACCAATACGGCAGCGAATACAGTTGTTTGGCGTGTTCAACCGACCAAGCGCTCATGGGCTCAGATTCCTTAATCAAGAGGCGTTATTGTACCCCTCCAAGGGTGGGAATCGGCTACAATGCGCCTCACTATTTTGCATTTTTTGGAAACGGATATGGCGAACACTACTTGGTTTTATGAAAATTTTGAACACACCGGCTCGGCTATCGGTTTTCGAATCACCAAAAAACTGGATGAAGTGCAATCACTATTCCAGAAAATCGAAATTTATCAGAGCACCGATTTCGGTAATGTGATGACTATCGACGGCGCTATGATGGTGACCACTCGCGATAATTTTTTCTATCACGAGATGATGTCGCATGCGCCCATCTATACCCACCCGAACCCAAAAAATATCGTAATCATAGGCGGTGGTGATTGCGGTACCTTGCATGAATGTTTGAAGCATGCCGATTTAGACAGCGTGGTGCAGTGCGATATTGATGAGCAAGTGACACGTATGGCGGAAAAATACTTTCCCGAACTATGCGAAAGTAACAACGACCCACGCGCTACGGTGATGTTCGATGACGGCATTGCCTATATGCAAAATGCCGCTCCGGGCAGTATCGACCTTATTATCGTCGACTCGACCGACCCAGTTGGCCCCGCTGAAGGATTGTTCAACCAAGCGTTTTATGAAAATTGCTATAAAGCACTGCGCTCAGATGGCTTATTGGTGCAACAAAGCGAATCGCCGCTAGCGTTAATGGTTTTAATTCAAGATATGTGCACCGCCATGCGCGACGCTGGCTTTAAAACTTTCCGCACACTGCCGTTTCCGCAGCCATGTTATCCAACCGGCTATTGGAGTTGCACCATAGCCAGCAAATCGGATATCGATTTAGGCCAATTCCGCACTGTTGCAGCACAGCAAAAAACCTTCAGCACTGAATACTACAATGCCGGAGTACACCAAGGTGCGCTCTTGCAACCAGAATTTATTAAGCGTGCCTTGCAGCAAAGCTAGACTACCCCGGCGCTATGCGCCACCCCTTCATTTTGAAGGGGAATTAAATTACTCAAATACTATTTACTTTCCCCTTCAAAATGAAGGGGTGGCGCATAGCGCCGGGGTAGTAAAAAAATGCCCCGCAAGCCAGGGGAAGCGAGCGGGGCCTAGGGTATTAAAGAAGCTAGCCGGGGAAAGCTGAACTTCTTCGGATTATCTCAGGGGAGGAGATAATTCCAACAAGCATTGCGCTTGTTAAAGATAGTTAAACATGAGTTTCGTTAATGCCATGTGAATCATTGGTAGTTTTCTGGATAATTTTTCGGGAACTTTTCTTCGCTAACGAAAAACTAATGCGCTTCATCCCAGTTCAAACCCACGCCCGATTCGACTAATAGCGGCACATTCAATAGCGCCGCTGATTCCATCAGCCGTTTAACCTCAATGAGTAGCTCCGGAATAAACGCTTCGTCGGCCTCAAAGACCAATTCATCGTGCACTTGCATCAACATTAATGCCTGATTTTTGTGCGGATTAATCCACTCCGCCACCGCCAGCATGGCGCGTTTGATAATGTCGGCTGCGGTGCCTTGCATTGGTGCATTAATCGCCGCGCGTTCTGCGCCTGCTCGCTGCCCGGCATTTTTGCCATTGATTTCATTGAGGTACAAGCGCCTGCCGAACACAGTTTCAACGTAGCCGTCGGCCTTGGCCTTGGCACGGGTGTCGTCCATATACTGCCGAACACCCGGATACCGGCTGAAATACAGGCTAATGTAATCCTGCGCCTCACTTCGGCCAATGCCTAATTGCCGCGCTAAACCGAACGCGCTCATGCCGTACATTAAGCCGAAATTAATCGCTTTTGCGGCGCGGCGTTGGTCGTTTGTGACGGTTTCAAGGGTTTCTCCGAATACTTCCGCCGCCGTGGCTTTGTGCACATCTTGGCCAGAGGCGAAGGCCGCTACCAAACCCGGATCGCCAGATAAATGCGCCATAATTCGCAATTCTATTTGCGAATAGTCAAACGAAATAATTTTCCGGCCAGCTGGTGCAATAAAGGCCTGACGGATTTTTCGGCCATCTTCCGAACGCACCGGAATATTCTGCAGGTTCGGATCACTCGAGCTTAAACGGCCAGTGGCGGCGCCGGCCATGTGGTAGCTAGTGTGCACGCGGCCAGTGTTCGGATTCACCATCAACGGTAGTTTATCGATGTACGTGGATCGCAGTTTGGCCATACCGCGATAATCCAAAATCAAACGCGGCAATTCGTGGTCATCGGCAATGGCTTCCAAGGCTTCTTCGTTAGTGGATGGTGCGCCGCCTGGGGTTTTTATTTTCGCAGCCAAACCCAGTTCATCGAATAAAAGCGTACCCAGCTGTTTTGGCGAATCAATATTAAAATGTCGCCCGGCAACTTCAAAAACTTTATTTTGCACCTGCATCATACGCGCCGATAAATCGGCGCTTTGCTGCTGCAATAATTTCGAATCAATCAGCACACCATTTTCTTCAATATCGCACAGTACTTGCACGAGCGGCATTTCTAATTCGTTATACAGTTTTTGCAAGCTCGGAGTTTGTTGCAGTTGCTCAGTAAAAAAATGTTGCAAGCGTAAGGTGATGTCTGCGTCTTCGGCCGCATACGTGGTGGCATCGTCAATGGCTACTTGCGAAAACGAAATCTGTTTGGCGCCTTTGCCAGCAACCTCGCTATAAGCAATAGTTTTATAGCCTAAATAATTTTCTGCCATCGAATCCATATCGTGCCGAGCACGTCCGGCATTGAGCACAAACGAAGCGAGCATAGTGTCTTCACTCAACCCTTGCACTGCAATCGAGTAGCGGTTCAATACATGCAAATCGTATTTGCCGTTTTGTGCACATTTGTAGATTTGAGGGTTTTCTAGCAAGGGTTTGAGCTTCGCCAACACCTCGCTTAAGGGCAGTTGTGTGGGTGCACCGGGGTAATCGTGGCCAAGCGGAATATACCAGGCCGCTTCTTCCTGCACTGCAAAACTCAAGCCCACCAAATTGGCTTGCAGTGAATCAAGCGAATCAGTTTCGGTATCGAAGCAAACCAATTCGGCAACTTCAAGCATCGCTAACATGGCATCAAACATTGGCCAATCCAATACCGCATTGTATGTGCCTTTATTTGCTATTGGGCGGGGCGCGGTGGGCTGTTGGTCTGCAACAACTGCCGCTACAGGCGAAGGTGCTAAGCCATTGGCGTTTTGCAAATCTTTCAGCGCTTGCTTAAACCCAAAGCGCGTATAAAGCCCGCTTAAATCGTCGACATGCGGCGGCAATTGCAGCAGGTGTGTGTAATCTTGTTCTAGCGCAATGTCGGTTTTAATGGTGACTAAGATTTGATTGAGCGAAAGAATAGGCAAAGCAGCGCGCAAGTTCTCACCAATTTTCCCGGTAATTTTTTCAGCATTGGCCACCACGCCAGCCAGTGTGTGGTATTCAGCCAACCATTTCGCAGCGGTTTTCGGGCCGCATTTCTCAACACCTTTCACGTTATCAACCGCATCGCCCATCAGCGCTAAGTAATCAATAATTTGATCGGGGCGCACACCAAATTTCTCCAACACCCGCGCTTCATCACTAAGGCTGCCAGTCATGGTATTAGTGAGTTTGATGCGTTCATTAACCAATTGCGCGAAGTCTTTATCGCCGGTGGAAATCATCACATCCACGCCATCGGCAGCCGCCTGCAATGCAAACGTACCAATCACATCATCGGCTTCCACCCCAGGCACGCGAATCACCGGCAAGCCAAGCGCCTGTACAATAGCGATCATCGGCTCAACCTGGGCGCGCAGATCGTCGGGCATGCTGGCACGATTGGCTTTGTATTCGGGATACAAGGCATCGCGGAATGTTGGCCCTGGCGCATCCAGCACAAAAGCGATGTATTCAGCATTTTCCTTAATACTGCTTCGCAACATATTAACAATGCCGAACAGCGCGCCGGTCGGTGTGCCGTCACTAGCAGTCAGCGGTGGCAAGGCGTGGAAGGCTCGGTATAAATACGACGAACCGTCAATAAGGATGAGTTTGGGCATGAGAATTTCTCGGAAGCGATACGCTTATTATGGCATTGACGGTCATTTTTGTTTAATGCCTTTATGCAATCAGTAAAACCTTACATAAAATGAAAAAGTTACCGATTTAACTGCATATCAATCGCGTATATCCTGATGGTTCAAGATGAAAATACGGAGCACACATGTCTAATAGAATCGTTCAATTTGCCTATTTGCTAATATCTCATTTTGAGATATAATGAGCTATGCGCGTTATTTCCAATAAAGCATTAGTAAGCTTTTCGGCAAAACACACTAGCGCCAAAGTGCCGATGCAAGCATGGAGAAAATTCATTGAGTCCCGCCAATTTGCAGGTTTTTCGGAAATAAAAGCAGTATTCAATAGCGTTGATAAAGTTGCAGATTATTATGTTTTTGATATTGCTGGCAATAAGTTCCGAATTGTTGTTGCTATTCACTTCAATAACCAAATTGCGTATGTTCGGCATGTATTCACCCATAAGGAGTATGACAAATGGAAGCCTTAATGGACCGTGATGTTATCGCTGAAATCACATCGCAGTTTCAGGCGCTAACTGCAAAAATTCCTTTGCGCGCTATCCACAATGAACAGGATTACGATAAAGCCGTTTCCAGCATGAACCAGCTTCTGGATGCGGGAGCCACCGACGAAAACCACCCATTAGCCGACCTTGCCAACACACTTGCGGCATTAATCGGCGATTATGATCAACAACATTATCCGCAACAACCTATTGCACCTTTAGATATGCTGCGCTTTTTGATGAAACAACATCAGTTAACACAATCTGGGCTGCCTGAAATCGGTACGCAAGGCGTTGTTTCGGAAATTTTGAATGGTAAACGCGTGCTCAACCTTCGCCAAATTAAAGTACTTGCCGAACGGTTTAATGTGCCAATAAGTGCATTTGTATAAAGAAGATTTCGTGACAACCTTTAAAAGCCGAAGCGGCTTAAACTAAGCCGCCTGCAGTTTCGCGTACGCCAACACTAGCCATTTATAACCATCACGCGCAAAGTTAACTTGCACGCGGCCGTGCGCACCTGAGCCTTCAAACTGAATAATAACCCCTTCGCCAAATGTTGCATGACTGACAGTCTGGCCCATATAGAAGGCACTGGTATTTTCTGACAAGCCACTGTTGAAACGGCTGGAATTACCATAGCTAGGCGTTTTAGCACGAATGGTATGAATCAACTTTTCTGGAATCTCACGGATGAAACGCGATGGCGTGCCATACAATTCGGTGCCGTGCATGCGCCGAGATTCGGCATAGGTAATAGTCAGTTTTTCGCGCGCACGGGTAATGCCGACATACGCTAAGCGGCGCTCTTCTTCCAAGCGATTGCTTTCATCAAGTGAACGCGCTGACGGAAATAAGCCTTCTTCCAAACCGACTAAAAACACGAACGGAAACTCTAAGCCTTTGGCGCTATGTAGCGTCATTAATTGCACGCCTGCCACACCTTCCTGCACTTGCCCTTCGCCGGCTTCCAGCGCAGCATACGCCAAGAACAAAGACAGCTCACTAGCACCCTCTTCTTCATCCGGCACAATGCGGCGCGCGAAGCGACTGGCTACCGACACCCATTCGTCCAAGTTATCCACGCGCGAATCGAGCTCACCTTTAGATTCTTTGGTGTAGTGCACGCGTAATTGCGATTGGGTCAGAATAAAATCAAACAGCTCGTAAAGTTCCAAACCTTCGCGGTGTGCATCAATATGCCGGATGATGGCCAAAAAGCCGTTCAAGGCATTCTTGGCTCGCGCACTCAGGCTGTCTTGTGATTGAATCAGCTCGGCGGCCTGCCAAAGTGATAAGGCCGAATCACGCGCTAAGCGGCGTAATTCATCCAGCGTTCTATCGCCAATGCCACGTGTGGGTGTATTCACCGCGCGCTCGAAGGCCGCATCGTCGTTGCGATTCGAGACTAAACGCAAATACGC
>JAYTOD010000010.1:0-7575 GCA_043747995.1 Arenimonas sp. | reverse complement strand
ACAGTCAATTGAGATTGATTGTTGGCTTGATGCTGTTGTGTCTGGTGTTTATACAGCCAGCAATGGCTTCGAATATGCGGGTAGGTGTGATGACCATGCAGCCCGGTGAGATATTCTGGGAACGCTTCGGTCATAACTCCATCATCATTGATGATGGGAAACAAGCGACCTCTTACAACTTCGGATTTTTCGATCCGACCGAAGCCGATTTCGCTGCAAATTTTATTAAAGGCCGAATGAATTACATTCTGGCTGCACTGCCTTTAGAACAAGATCTTAGCTACTACCGCGAAACTGGGCGTGGCGTCAGCATACAATGGTTAAATCTAAGCGACGCACAGAAACAGCAGATCAATGCGCGTCTTCAATTTTTAGCGAAGCCTGAAAACGCTCACTACCAATACGATTATTATCGCAACAACTGCGCAACCAAAGTTCGTGATGTACTTGATGAAGCCCTCGGTGGTGTGTTGAATAAACAGCTCACTGCAAGCTCACTGGGTAACACCTATCGTTCGGAATCGGTTCGCTTGGCTTGGCCTGCTAAATGGATGGCCATGGGCTTTGATCTAGCGCTAAGCGGAAATGCCGACAAACCCTTGAGCAAATGGCAAGATGCCTTCATTCCTATGCTGTTGCAGCAAAGTTTGGCACGGATAAAACTCAACGATGGTCGAGCATTAGTTTCAGAAAATCAAAATGTGTTGCCGCACCGACTGATACAACCGCCAAGTGAATTGCCACAATGGTCGTTGATGGCGATGGTGATTGGTTTGGCATTGGCCGGTATTTTTATGTTGGCAAAACGCAAGCCACGCATTTTACAGCTGATGATCTTAAGCTTTTGGCTACTATCGGGCTTACTTGGCTGGGTGATGGTGCTTGTTTGGGTTGGCACTGAGCATATTTTTACCCATGGCAATGAAAATATCCTGTTATTTTCACCGCTAGCTTGGTTGGCATTTGGTTTGTATTTTGTACAACACAAATCCGAGCACTTTTCTAAGGCATACCAAGGTGTTTTGCTGTTGATGGCAGTTATGGCTGTAGGCGCGGTGTTCCTGAAGTTTATGCCATTCAGTAGTCAGCAGAATATGCATTGGATCTTGATGGTACTGCCATTGCATTGGTTGATTATTCGTCATGCCCGTTTGTTACACGCAGAAAAATAGCTTGCACAAATATCTATGCTGTTTATGATGGAGGCATGCAAGCATCCACTTTATTAGCAAGTCGTAGCGAGCAAGTTCGCTGTATTGCCAGCTATGACAGAGCCGGCAAGCGCACTGAACTGAGCCTCGACAATATTTCCGATGCGTTGGCGCTGAAAGACGGCAGTATTATTTGGGTTGGATTGTTTGAACCTGATGAACCGTTGCTGTTCAAAATGCAGATTGAATTTGATTTGCATCCATTAGCTATCGAAGATGCGCACAAGGCCCATCAGCGCTCCAAAATTGAACGCTTCGGCAACTGCTTGTTCATTGTGGTGAATACTGCACAAATTAGCGATGAACGGATTATTTATGGTGAAACACATATTTTTATTGGTGTGGATTTCATCCTAACAGTCCGACATGGTGGTTCGCATACCTACAGTCCTGCGCGTGAGCGCTTCGAGCACAATAATGAGTTCCTAAAGCTTGGCACGGGCATGGCGTTATATACTTTGCTTGATTTGATTGTTGATAATTACTTGCCAATCGTATCGAAATACGAGCAAATTTTAGACGATTTAGAAGCGAGTATTTTAAACTCTGAATTTCAGCGCGAGACCATCATTCGTCTGTATAAATTACGTGGCGATTTAACTAAACTGCGCTTGGCGGTGTCCCCGATGCAAGATAATCTAACCACGTTACTTACCTACCACAACGACATCATTAAAGATGAAGTGCGGGTTTATCTGCGCGATGTGCATGACCATGTGATAAGGCTCAACGAATCGATTGACACCATGCGTGAGACCATCAGCTCAGCAATGACCACTAATTTATCTTTAGTGACTGTTTCGCAAGGTGATACCATGAAACGACTGGCTGGCTGGGCCGCCTTATTAGCTGCACCCACACTAATTACCAGTTGGTATGGCATGAATTTTGAAGTGATGCCGGAACTGCATTTTAAATACAGTTACGGTATTTTATTTATCGTAGTGGCAACCATCTGCCTTAGTTTATATTGGGCATTAAAACGCGCCAAGTGGTTGTAAGTATTATTTTTCCGCAGTCCAACGCGTTAGCCAAGCATTCACCGTATCGTGCCAAAGTATCGAATTCTGTGGTTTAAGAATCCAATGATTTTCATCGGGGAAGGTTAAGAGCTGGCTTTCTATGCCACGCCGCTGCAAGGCAGTAAACGCAGCAATACCCTGTTCAACCGGAATGCGGTAATCGAGCTGGCCATGAACAACTAACATCGGCACGCGCCATTGCGCTACATGATTAATCGGGTTGTGTCGCTCGAAATTTTCCGGATTTTTATACGGCAAACCCTTCATTTCCCACTCACTAAACCACAGCTCTTCGGTTGAATAACTCATCATCCGATTATCAAATATGCCGGAATGTGAGACCAAGCATTTCCATGGTGAGCTCCAGTTTCCAGCAATCCAATTAACCATGAAGCCGCCGTAGCTACCACCCAATGCACAGGCACGTTCACCATCAAGAAATTTGTATTTATTCAGCGCAGCAGCCCAGCCTTTTTGTAAGTCTTCAAGCGGCGCACCACCCCAATCGCCTGAAATCGAATCAGTGAATGCTTGGCCGTAGCCGGTTGAACCATGAAAATCAATCATCACCACCGCAAAACCTTGCCCAGCATAAGTTTGTGGATTCCAGCGATAATGAAAATGGTTACCGAAACTACCTTGTGGGCCACCGTGAATTAGAAATGCCACAGGGTAGGTTTTACCCGCTTGATAATTGGCCGGCTTAACCACATAGCCATACACTTTTTCACCTTTGGCACCCGTGAAATGAAACTGCTCTGACTCGCCAATAGCTAGCTTTGCCATTGCTTCTGAATTATTTACTGAAATCTGCCGTTCAACACCACCAATCGCTTGGCGCACAAACACTTGTGTCGGCGAACTTAAAGTGTCACGCGTAAAGGCCAGCGTATTATTGGCTAAGTCGAATTCACCCACACTGCCATTACCAGCGATTAACGTGCTTGCACCACTGGCAATGTCTATGGCGAACAATGGGTGTTGCCCCACATCATCGCTGCCGGTGTACAGTGTTTTTCCATCTGAGGAAAGTTTCATTGGCCCAGCAGAACGATCCCAATTTGGAGCTACTTCACGTGTTTTGCCATTCGCTAAATTCATCGCCATAATCGCGAAGCGATCCGCTTCAAAGCCAGGGCGCTTCATAGCGGTGTAATACAGCGTTTTGCCATCTGCTGAAAACAGCGGTGCGTTGTCCCATGCAAGATTTGTGGCAGTTAAATTTTTAGGGCTTGTTTTACCCGCTGCATCTACTTGATATAAATCAAAGTTGGTTGACCAAGCCTCGGTTTTTCCGGCAATGCGCACCGAGAAAACAATCGACTTACTATCCGGCGCCCAGGTATATTCACTGGCATCGCCAAATGGTTTGGAAGGCACATCACCATCAATGCCACGACTTATTTTAACTAGACTTCCGAGTTTGCCTGCGGTTAATGGTGCAACAAAAAGTTGGCTGCGGCGGCCATCGGCCCAGGAATCCCAATGCCTGATGAAAAGTTTGTCGTATAGCAAGCCACTGGCCTTTTTGGCCGATTGATTATCCAAACGTTTTTTTGAGCAGGCTAAATCGGTACAGTCGTTGAATACTTCAAAGCTCAATGCCACAGATTTAGCATTTGGTGAAATTTTATACGAACCAATATCCAAATCGACGTTTGATATTTGCGTGGCAGTTTTTGCATCTAAAGCCTGCGACCACAACTGCATAGAACCTGATTGAGCTGACAAGAAGTACACGAGCTTGCCATCAGGCGAAAAACTTGGACTATTCACATTCATACTTTCGTCAGTAAACCGAACCGGAGGCGCCGCGTCGCGCGCCATTAGATTTTCAATCCACAATCCGGTTTTACTTTTATTGGCAGCAACATCGGCTTGCCGAACTGCAAATACCACAAAGCGCCCATCGGGCGAAAGTGTTGGCGAGGACACGCGCTCCATAGCAACCAGATCACGCACATTGAACGGTGTTTTTTCAGATGCATGCGCCGAAAGCGAAACAGCTGCACACATTACGGCAATAGATAATGTCTTCATCGTATTATCCTAAATAACGAATTTGTATGGTAACCGATTCAAGCGCCTAGCAAAGCCAAACTCTGTTGAATAAGGCTATACTGCAAATATTGACAGCACGAGAACACCATGACAACTAGCCAGGCTATTTCTGACGATTTTCTAGGCCACCCGAAGGGGTTGTATGTTTGTTTCTTCACGGAAATGTGGGAGCGCTTCTCGTTTTATGGCATGAAAGCGCTGTTGTTACTTTATATTCTCAAATACCACTTGTTCAGCGATGACGCCGGCTACGACCTACTTGGTGCTTATGGTGGTTTGGTATATGCGGTGCCGGTTATTGGTGGCTTATTAGCAGATCGCTACTTGGGCATGCGTAAAGCGGTGGTGCTCGGTGGTGTGTTGTTAGTACTCGGCCATTTAGGCATGGCGTTTGAAGGTGAGCAAGCACGCTTGGTAAACGGCGTGGTGGTGCGCGATGAAGGCGCACTGCAAGTATTTTATTTATCGCTGGCACTCATCATTATGGGCGTTGGTTTTTTGAAGCCGAATATATCCACCATCGTGGGTCGATTGTATCCACCCAATGATCCACGGCTTGATTCAGGCTTCACTATTTTCTATGCCGGCATTAATGTGGGCGCGCTGTTCTCAAGTTTGGTGTGCGCATTTCTGGGTGAAACTTACGGCTGGAAATATGGCTTTGGCGCGGCTGGCATTGGTATGGTGGCTGGGTTACTACTGTTTCTGTGGGGCCAGAAATATTTGCATGGCCTAGCAGAACCAAACGACCCCGCTAAATTGCGTGAAAAAGTCGGACCTTTCTCGCGCGAGTGGCTGATTTATCTCGGCAGCCTAGGCGGCGTGTTGGTGGTTTGGCAGCTCATTCAAAACACCTGGACTGTGCATGGCGCCATGCATTTAATTGCCTTAGCATTTCTAACCTGGTTTGTTTGGTTTTTATGGAAAAAATGTACAGCCATTGAACGCGGTCAGATGATTGCCTTGGTTTTACTGATTATTGGTGTGTTGATTTTCTTCACCTTATATGAGCAAACATATGGCTCATGGGTGACTTTCAGTGATCGCTTGATGAGTAAAGATTTGTTCGGCATGGCTGTGGCCAATAGTGGCACCGTTCCGTGGGCTATTTATGCTTTAG
Organism: Arenimonas sp.; assembly: GCA_043747995.1. Taxonomy (GTDB): domain Bacteria; phylum Pseudomonadota; class Gammaproteobacteria; order Xanthomonadales; family Xanthomonadaceae; genus Arenimonas. The sequence continues at coordinate 2,161 of JAYTOD010000010.1, read as the reverse complement.
CCGCCAGCCCAATTTTAATGGTCGCTGCACTCAGCGCTAGCGATCGCGGCAATATCGGCTTGGCAAAAGCGCTGGTCGGTTTATTAGTTCTAGGGCTTACCATCGCCATTGCTCGAGATGTGGTGCTGGTGCCACAAACCGCCAGTTCACTGACCTTCCTTGGCGCGTTCTTCATTGTGGTGCTGTCACCCATTTTCGCTTGGTTATGGCCTTGGCTTGAAAAGCGCGGACTTAATCCGAGCAAACCGGCCAAAATGGCCTTTGGGCTTGTTGTTGCTGGGCTATCATTTATTCCACTGATGATGGCGGCCGACATTGCCGCCACTGGCGTGATGGCCAGCGTGTGGTGGCTGGTGCTGGCTTATTTCATTTTGGAGGTTGCCGAAATGTGTCTTTCACCGATTGGCTTAGCGGCAGTTAGCCAACTTTCGGTAATGCGCGTGGTCGGTTTGATGATGGGTGCATTCTGGTTAGCCACCGCCTATTCGGAAGTATTGGCCGCTGGCTTTGGTAAATTGGCCTCAATCACAATTCCAGAAGGTGGCGCCATTGATATGGCCACAGCTGCCGGAAAATACGGCGGATTGTTCGAATTAATGATGTGGATAGGCGTTGGTTCGGGCATTGTGTATTTTATCTTGACGCCGCTGATTCGGAAGATGATGCATTGATTTCACGGGCAACAGCCGATTCATTATTTGCAACCGCCGGTTCATCACGGGCAACTGTCGATTCATCACGGGCAACCGCAAGGGTTGCCCCTACTACCATCGTATTGGGTTGGTTTTAATGTATTGGCAAATGTTGGAATAGGATTGTGCATCGCGGATGATATGTTCGTAATAATTGCGTTGCCAGAATCGCCCCAGAACCTGTTGTCGTTCGCGACATATTTCCAAACTGGCCTGCACCACCATTGATTTATAGGCACCAACCACATCCCACAATAATGGCCAATCGCACGTAGGGGCAGGGCTCGCCCCTGCCCGTTCTATTATGTGGTCATCACCGGCAATCGCCGATTCATCATGTGCAACCGCCGATTCATCATGTGCAACCGCCGATTCTTCACGGGCAACCGCAAGGGTTGCCCCTACGGGATGGCGTAATTCGATGATGGCATGCATGTGGTCGGGCATGATTTGCAACGGATGATGATTCGGTAAATCAAATCGTTTTAAACAGCGCGACCAAACATCAGCCGCGGCCATTCCGAAATCATTGCAATGCATTTGGCCGTTTTTCACATGGCCAAAGCGGTGCTCTCGGTTATGGCAACAAAGGGTGATGAAATATAGACCGTTTTGCGCGTAGTTATACCCGCACAAACGAATTGAGTGGCGATTTGGCTGCATATGTTGGCACCAAATAAAAACGGCCCTCGCGGGCCGTTTTAGGGAGTGCTCAATTAAAACGGCACATCATCGCCGAATGGATCGTTATCGGCGAAGGCATCGGCTTTAGCTGGCGCCGGTGCTGCTTTGGCGGCCGGCTTTGATGTGCTGAAGCCATCATTGCTAGCGCCTGACCATCCGCCGCTGTCTTGATTGCCGGATGAGCGATCACCGCCGCTGGATTTGCTGCCGAGCATTTGCATTTCATTAGCCACAATATCAGTGCTGTAGCGTTCAATGCCTTGCTTGTCGGTGTACTTCGAGGTTTCGAGTTTGCCTTCAATATAAATCTGCTGGCCTTTTTTCACATACTCGCCAACAATTTCAGCGAGCTTGCGGGTGAATTTCACACGGTGCCATTCGGTTTTTTCCTGCTTCTCGCCTTGCTTGTCTTTCCAGGATTCACTGGTAGCAATCGATAACTGGCAATAGGCATCGCCGGATTGGAAATATTTGACTTCAGGGTCTTTTCCGACGGTGCCAACTAAAATAACTTTGTTAATGCCACGAGCCATGGCGGTTTCCTTTAAAAAGTGGGTGTACAGATAGAATAAGTATAACGGCAAGCAAGTGCTATCCGACATTTGTTTCAAGTTTTGTCAGAAAATCACTCAATCATCTGTCAGACGTTTTATAATTGAGTTTGAAACTAAAACATAAGCATTTGATTTTATGAGTATTGAATCAATCCAAACATTAGCCCGCCAGGAAATGGCGCAGGTAGACGACTTGATTCGCGCGCGCTTGAGCTCAGACGTGATGTTAAT
>JAYTOD010000009.1:0-16642 GCA_043747995.1 Arenimonas sp. | reverse complement strand
TGATTCAAGCCTTAGGCGATCTTGATGCCTTATGAGTGTTCAGGATTCAAATAGATAGGTAATTCTGGATTGCGTTTAAATTCAAAGATTAAATGCGTTTCAATGTGCGCCACTTCGTCGCGTTGAGTAAATGCAGCAAGTTCAAAATCGCGTAAGTGTTGCGTATCTCGCACACCAACATGAACTAGAAAATCATCTTTACCTGCAACGTGATAGAACGACAACACTTCAGGTAAATTTTGTAAATGCAGTTGAAAATTTTCTACAGATTCACGAGAATGTTTAGCCATGCGAATTGCGACCATAGCTTGCAAATGAATGCCGACTGCTTTGGGTTCCACTTCGGCATGGTAGCCTAAAATGACTTTTTGCTCATGCATTTTTCGCACTCTTTCCAAGCAGGTCGATGCGGCGATTTGCGCATGTTCGGCAATATCTTTATTAGGCAGACGTGCATTGTTTCGTAATAAGCGCAAAATGAGCTGATCGATTCGGTCTAATTTCATTTAAACACCTTTAAAAGAAATATAATTTGGTAAACATGTATAACATCAAAATAAATTCATTATATAAGCATACTTCAGTTTGGAAGACATAATGAAACATTTAGATACCTTAGCTGTACACGCGGGCCGGGAAGATTTTATGAGTTTGGGTGTACATGCGCCGCCAATCGATTTATCGACAACATATCCCACGCCAGATTTAGCGATTGGCACAGCCAGTTTTGATGCCTTAGTAGCCGGCGAGGCGAGCGCAGAAAATCCTATTTATGCGCGTTTGCATAATCCAACCGTTGCTCGAGTTGAAAAAGCGATTGCACAATTAGAAGGTATGCCAGCATGCGTTGCGTATTCTTCCGGAATGGCGGCCTTAACTGCGCTGCTGCTTGATGCGAAAAGTCGTGGTAATCATGTGTTAGCGGTGCGTCCAATTTATGGCACATCCGATCATTTATTAGCATCCGGGTTATGTGGATTAGAAACGGAATTTGTTGATGCGAATGTGATCAGTGAAAAAATTCGCCCCGATACCGCCTTGGTGATTATTGAAACGCCGGCAAACCCAACGTTGCAATTGATCAATATCTCAGCCGTCGTCAAAGCTGCTGGCAGCGTACCGGTTATGGTTGATTCCAGTTTTGCTCCAGCCTGCATTCAGCGGCCAGTAGAATTTGGTGCGGCATACGTTTTACATAGCGCTACAAAATTTTTATCTGGACATGGCGATGTGATTGCCGGCGTGGTGAGTTGCTCAGAGCAGCGTGCAAAGCCATTGCGCACGGTACGAGCCGCAACAGGCGCACTGTTGCATCCATTGGCGGCATTTTTATTGCAACGTGGGTTAGCCACTTTGAATTTACGGGTTGAACGCGCGCAGACTAATGCACAATTAATTGCGGAACGTTTATTACTACATCCAGCTGTTGCAAAGGTGCATTTCCCTAGTTTGCATCAAGGACATCAGGCGGAAATTTATCGAGCACAAATGCGTGGCCCTGGTGCTTTAATGGCCATAGAATTACACCAAGGCTATGCTGCAGCGGCTGCTGTATTGGCTTCTGTAAGATTGTGTACCCCAGCGGTGAGCTTAGGTTCGGTAGATACGCTTATTCAACATCCAGCCGGATTAACGCATCGCGTGTTGAGTGAGCAAGCACGTCAGCAACATGGCATTAGCGCTGGAATGATTCGACTTTCTATTGGCATCGAACATGTTGAAGATATTTGGCAGGATCTTGAACAAGCTCTTAATGCAGCTGCTTTAATCGATATAAGGCCTCGAGTGCCTGCTTTGGCGTAAGCTCATCTGGGTTTAGTTCTTGCATAGCATCTAGCAAAGCATTTGGCTGAATAAATAAGCCCAATTGCTGTGGTTGTTCTAAAGCCTCGGCATTCAAATTTAGTGCAGCATTCGCTTTGTTTTCCAAGCGCGCTAGAACCTGTTTGGCATTGTGTAATACTGGTTTTGGCAAACCCGCCAGAGCCGCCACTTGCAAACCAAAGCTACGATTCGCCGGGCCATCTTTCACTGCGTGCATGAAGATTAACTGCTCGCCATGTTCTACTGCATCTAAATGCACATTGCGGATATTGCTATGCATTTCAGGCAATGCAGTGAGTTCAAAATAATGCGTAGCGAATAAGCAATAGGCATTATTACTTTCCGCCAAGGCTTCAGCGCAGGCTTGTGCCAAGGCTAAGCCGTCATAGGTGGACGTGCCACGGCCTATTTCATCCATCAGCACAAACGATTGCGCGGACGCGTTACGCAAAATAAAACTGGTCTCCGACATCTCCACCATAAAGGTTGATTGCCCGCGCGCTAAATCATCACCAGCGCCGATGCGCGTTAGTATGCGATCAATCGGGCCAATTTCTGCCGATTCGGCCGGTACGAAACTGCCGATGTAGGCCAATAAGATAATCAAGGCATTTTGCCGCATATAGGTGGATTTGCCGCCCATGTTTGGTCCGGTGATTAACAGCATTTTTCTTGACTCATCTAGCAGCAAATCATTCGGCTCAAAGGCTTGTTCGCGCACTTGTTCAACCACCGGATGTCGGCCACGGCGAATGCGTATGCCTTGTTCTGCCAGAAGCATTGGTTTACACCAATTGAGTTGCTCGGCGCGCTCAGCAAAGCAGGCCAACACATCGCATTCAGCCAAGGCTTGTGCGAAGGATTTCAGCGGTTCTAATTGCTGTTTCAAGACATTCAGCAATTGCTCATATAAAAAACGTTCGCGCGCTAATGAACGTTCGCGCGCCGATAATACTTTATCTTCAAACGATTTAAGTTCTTCAGTTATGAAGCGCTCGGCGCCGGTTAAGGTTTGTCGGCGAGTGTAGTGTGTGGGTGCTTTTTCAGCTTGGCCTTTGGATATTTCAATGTAATAGCCATGCACGCGGTTATAGCCCACTTTAAGTGTCGCGATGCCAGTGCTTTGTTTTTCGCGCACTTCCAGATCAATCAGAAATTGATCGGCGTTGGTTGATAGTAAGCGCAGTTCATCAAGCTCAGCATCGAAGCCCTGCGCAAAAATACCGCCATCACGCAGCAACACCGATGGCTGCTCAATCAAGGCACGGTTTAAATGTTCAGCCAATTCTGGATGCTGACCAAATGCCTTGCGTAGCTCGTTCAAGCGCGGTATATCGTAGCCTTCTAAAAGCGCGCTGATTTCTGGCAAGCGTTTTAAACTTTCACGCAAGCCGCTTAAATCGCGTGGCCGCGCACTTCGCAAGGCAATGCGGGTAAGAATTCGTTCAACATCACCTATGCCGCGAAATATACGACGCAAGTCTTCATGCAAAGACATTGCTAGCATTTGCTGCACGGCATCATGGCGTTTAGCGATGATATCCACATTGCGTAATGGGCGATGCAACCAGCGCCGTAACATGCGGCCAGCCATTGGGCTGCAGGTGGTATCTAGTACGCCAAGCAAGGTATGTTGGATTTGGCCATCGAAACGCTCATCCAATTCCAAATGCCTACGTGTGGCGGCATTCATGGCAATTGCATCGCTGCTGGATTCCCATTGCAGTGAGTTTAAATGCGGCAGGCGCTGCTTCTGAGTTTCTTCCAAATAACCAAGCAAGGCACCAGCGGCGCCAATGGCAAGCGTATTTTCTGCCGATTGCAGGCTTAAACCAAAACCGGATAAGTCTGTTACCGCGAAAAATTGTTGCAATTGTCGTGTGCCGGTTTCGGCATCGTAATACCAGACCGGCCGGCGGCGTAAACCTTTATGGCCTGCTAACTGTGAAGCCAATTGTTCATCATCGGCAATAAGAATTTCGGCTGGATTTAAACGTGCCAATTCTGCCAGTAATTGATCAATATCGCTTGCATGGCTGAGTAAAAAACGACCCGCCGCCACATCAGCCCAAGCCAAACCAAAGCCCTGTTTGCTAAATGAAATGGATAACAACAGCTGCTCTTTGCGATCATCAAGAAGCGCTTCATCGGTGAGTGTGCCGGGTGTGATTACCCGAACTACTTTACGTTCAACTAAGCCTTTGGCTAAGGCCGGATCGCCGATTTGCTCGCAGATTGCTACCGATTCACCCAAGGCCAGTAAACGCGCCAAATAGCCTTCAGCGGCATGATGAGGAACACCGGCCATAGGGATTGCATTGCCACCGCTTTGGCCGCGCTGGGTTAGGGTAATGTCGAGTAGGCGCGATGCTTTGCGAGCATCGTCGTAAAATAATTCGTAGAAATCGCCCATCCGAAAAAACAGCAGAACATCCGGATATTCGGCTTTGGCGCTAAAAAACTGACGCATTAAGGGCGTGTGTTGGGAGAAATCGTTCGAACTCATGGGGTTTTTCGCTTATTCTTAAGCCATAGTCTAACCTGAAGGCGCTGCTAGCTTGAACACTTTTTCTGAGTCATCTGATACTGCGCTTCAACACTTGGCTGAACAGCTGGGCGAGCGCTTAAAAGCTGAGCATTTAACTTTGTGCACCGCAGAGAGTTGTACCGGTGGTTGGATTGCCAAAATCCTGACTGATATCGCCGGTAGTTCGGGTTGGTTCGACTGTGGCATGGCGGCCTATAGCTATGAAGCTAAGCAAGCTTTATTGCGTGTTCGCTCCGAGACGCTTATGGAGTACGGAGCAGTGAGTAAAGAAACAGTATTGGAAATGGTGTCCGGCGCGCTCATTACCTCTAGCGCCAGTTTAGCGGTGGCAGTTACTGGCATTGCTGGGCCAGGTGGCGGCTTGCCAGGCAAACCAGTGGGCACTGTATGGGTGGCATGGAAGCGGCGCGGGAATTATCCTATTGCTGAAGTATTCCATTTCGATGGCGATCGCGAAGCCGTGCGCAGGCAAACTGTGGCAGTGGCCTTACAGGGATTGATGAAGTTGCTATGAGAAGTAGCCCGCTAGTAATTTGCGGGCTATTGTCAATCAAGAACTAGTTGTTAACAACTCGAGGATCGCAAAGCGTTGTATTTCCAGTTGCTGTATCCATCACAATAACCGAATACTTTACATCCGCTTCGCTAGTACAACTATTTTCAATCTTAACTTTTTTGTCGTTTTGAATTTTAAAACTTAGATTAGTGACCCCCGATCCTGAAAACTCCACATCGGTAATTTTGTAGCTTTTAGGTGCATCAAGTGTGATGTGCATTGGCGCGGCACCTTTACCAATTTTATTTTTAGCATCTCCATTGCCGCCATCATTACCGCCAGAGTAGGAATAACCGTTAGCATCGACAGTGAGAGTAATTTTATGTTCAGAGTTAGACAAGATAGTGCTCCTTTTTGATTGATTAATGCAAACTACCGGATGTGCCGGATCTTATAAAAGTTGGATTCAGACGAGTATCGCGGAAACCAGCTTTACTTAATTCCTTTTCAATTTCTTTGGCTTTCTCAGTTTGCCCCAGATCGAAAGCCAATTGACGTCGCACTGGCTGAAAATCGAAAACACGTATGCTTTGCTCGTCCAACATATCACTTGCATCCTTCCATACCATTGTTGCTGTTTTATTTTGATTATTCGCCAATAGTGCAGAACCAAAAATCTCAGCAGATTGTGCCAATTGCGTTAATTGCTCCGGAGAAGGCTCTTTATCCTTCAATAAGCTAATAGTTATGTTGTAGGAAGACATAGCCAAGTTCTTTGCTTCCTTGGCTTTTCCTGCAACCAATGCGCGCAACGCCATTTCTCGGAGCACAACGGCATAATCTATGTTGTATGTTTTATTTGAAGGTTCTTGTTCCGATAGTTTTTTTACATTTTTAAGCAACTCTTTCAGCTCGGAATCATTCGCTGCTGTCCAATAATTCGTTGGTATCATATTCAACTTATGAGAGCGGGCATTATGCATGGCACGAAGCCAAGCCGCGTTATCGGGATCTTTAGTGGTCAGTGTAGATAATATTTTTATGGCATGCTCGCAAAGTATTTTTGCTAAATTGGTATCGCCTAAGCTCATTTCAACTTTTGATTTGTGGATGCTGTTTGATGCTAAGGTGAAAGCTAGTTTAGCGCTAATGCTAGAATCTTTGCTAAATTCAGGCGATAGAAGGTTGAGTATCTCGCCAAAAGCAATACTACTACCATGAAGATCGCCGAGATCGCGTTTCGTAGATCCAATCCATGACCACGCTTCGGCAAGAGAAATAATCAGATCAATATTATCAGGTTTCTTTTTTAATTCCTGCGCGTTAATGTCTCTGCTCAGAATGAAATTTTCTAACGCTGCGCTTAAGTTCCCTCGCGCGCGCGCTAGACTGCCTAAATTGGAATACGCATAAGATAGTTCTAAGTTGTAATCCGAATTATTAGGTTCTCTACGCAATAGTTCACGGCTGTATTGCATGTAATTTTGGAAAGTGGTGTTGGCGCGTTTAAGGTCACCGCGCTCCCAGGCAACATAGCCCACCCAGAATTCGGCTTGGCCGAGTTCATATAGATTGTCATTATTTAATGGGTCCGCTTTATAAAGTGCTCGCGCTTGCGCTAACGATTGCTCAAAAGCTATAAGTGCTGGCTTCAGCTTGCCTTGATTAAATCGCACGTCGCCGATTTGTTTCAATGCCACCGCTCGTGCCAGCATTTCTTTCGGTGTGCCGCGGTCGCCTAAGGTTGCGAAATAGCTTATTGCCTGATCACCGACCGAATCGAGTAGTTCAAGTTTACCAATCGGCTCTAATTTTTTGCGTAAGTCGCCGAGCATAAATCCAATTAAGCTTTCGGCCTGTTGCCGACGCATTTCAGATTCTTTCTTGGCGTTAAAGGCATAAATCGCTAAGCCAATGGTTATGGCCGCGATGAATAATGCGCCAAACGCAACGGTTGCCCAAAAGCGTGCTTGACGTTGGGCATCGCGGCGTTTTAAATCATCAACACCAACACCCAGTAAGCCGGCGGCTATTTTAAGCATCGCATTGCGTTTGCCATCGCCATTGGTTGTGGCATCAGCAGCAAGCGGTTCAAACAGTGTTTCGCCATCATCACTGCGCAACAGTGACCTTGGGAAAGCGCAGTCAGCGGCGTTCGGATCCGGGCTGCCAGATACCAATAAACAGAAAATACGATGCCCGCGGCCTGATGCCCGGAAACGGCGAATTTCTTCATTAACCCAAAGCGATGCACGTGCCGTTGGCGAGCAAATCACAATCAACGCCTCTGAATCTTCCATGGCTAAACGGATGGATTCGGATAATTCACCACCTGAGGCTAGTTCATCGCGATCTCGGAAAATAGGGTAAAGCCGAGCCGGAAGTTCCGGGTGGCTTTGCCGAAAGGTTTTCGGTAATTTGTATTTTTCTAAGCAACGCTGAAGCCAGCGCGCCCAGTGTTCGTCGCTGTGGCTATAGCTGATGAAAGCCTTGTAGTGCCGTGAATCGAGCATCCGCTTCAATTTCCTTAGTTCCCCTAAGTTGCGATAATACTATACTGAAATCAGTTACTTGTGGCGAAATTGAAAATAATTGTTGACAGAATGAAATATGTTAGTAGTATTACTACTAATGAATATATCCGACAACCAACAAGCCATACTAGCCTTCATTGCTAAGCGCATTGAAGAAGAGGGTGTGCCGCCCTCACAAACTGAAATAGCAAATGCCTTGGGCTTTCGTGGCGTGCGTGCTGCGCAATACCATTTGGATATTCTTGAACAAGCCGGATACATCCGTCGCCTGCCTGGGCAAGCGCGCGGTATTCGTTTGTGCCACCCACAATCGGATGACGATGTGGAAATTCCCTTGCCTCGTATCAAGGAATCCGTGCCTGACGATGCGTTGCGCCTGCCAATTTTAGGGCGGGTGGCGGCCGGCCTGCCAATTGGGGCAGATATGCCGTCGGATGATTATGTCTTGCTAGATCGGGCATTTTTTTCACCATCACCCGATTATCTGTTGAAAGTGAAAGGCGATTCGATGCGCGATGACGGTATCTTCGATGGAGATTTGGTTGGCATTCACCGCACCCAGCAAGCGCTCTCAGATCAAATTGTGGTCGCTCGCATTGATGATGAAATTACCATTAAGCGCTTAAAAATTAGCAAAACGGGGATTCGCTTATTGCCACGCAACCCTGATTTCAAGCCAATTGATGTGCGGCCAGATCAAGATTTTGCTATTGAAGGCTTATATTGCGGTTTAATCAGGCCATCACGATGAAATCGGTAGGTCAACTTTACTTACGCCAAGCGTCAGCTTTGTCTGACAAAACACTGTGTAATTGCCCTATACAAATTCTTTTCAATGTCTCGCAAACTCATTTTGCCGGTGTCTCAGTTTTTGCGACAGTGGCTCAGTACTCTTAATTAACCCCATTAAACCTTGAAGGAAAACACCATGGATGAGAATAAAAAACGTGCCCTAACTGCTGCTTTGGCACAGATTGATAAACAATTCGGCAAAGGCACAGTCATGCTGATGGGCGATAAAAACGTTGAAGCGGCTGAAGTCATCGGTACTGGCTCAATGATGTTAGATCTAGCGCTCGGCATTGGCGGCTTGCCAAAAGGCCGTGTGGTTGAAATTTACGGTCCAGAATCATCGGGTAAAACCACGCTAACCTTACAAGTGATTGCGCAATGCCAGAAAGCTGGTGGCACAGCGGCTTTTGTCGATGCTGAGCACGCGCTTGACCCAACCTACGCACAAAAACTCGGTGTGAACCTTGATGATTTGTTGATTTCCCAGCCCGATACCGGCGAGCAAGCCCTGGAAATTGTGGATATGTTGGTGCGCTCCAATGCTGTTGATGTCGTGGTTATCGATTCGGTAGCTGCATTAACGCCTCGCGCCGAAATTGAAGGCGAAATGGGCGAAATGCAAATTGGTTTGCAGGCGCGTTTAATGAGCCAAGCTTTGCGCAAATTAACCGGCAATATTAAGCGCAGTAATTGCATGGTCATTTTCATTAATCAGTTGCGTATGAAAATCGGCATGATGATGCCAGGCCAGAGCCCAGAAACCACTACCGGCGGCAATGCTTTGAAATTCTACGCCTCAGTGCGCCTTGATATCCGTCGTATTGGTGCGGTGAAAAAAGGCGATGAAATTATCGGCAATGAAACCCGTATTAAAGTGGTTAAAAATAAAATGGCGCCACCGTTCAAACAGGTTGTCACTGAGATTTTGTACGGTGAGGGGATTTCCCGTGAAGGTGAAATTCTGGAGTTGGGTGTTGATGCAAAACTCGTTGAAAAATCCGGCTCTTGGTATAGCGCAATGGGTGAGCGAATTGGTCAGGGTAAAGAAAATGCTCGCCAATATTTAAAAGAGAATCCTAAGATGGCAAATGAGCTTGAAGAGAAAATCCGCGAAAAACTAAAGCCTGTTATCGTGCCAAAAGCGCCTGCTGAAGATATTGAAGCCTAAGCGTGCGTAAAAAAGCCTCGAGTTTAACGACGTATCAGCAAGCCCTTGGTTTGTTGGTACGTCGCGAGCATTCGCAGCGTGAGTTAAAACAGAAGTTGAAAATTCGCGGCAATGAACTCGATGAAATCGAAAGCGCGGTAGAAACATTATCGCGGCAAGATTTTCAGAATGACGAGCGCTTCGCATTTGCCTTAGCGCGCTCACGTCATTCAGCTGGCTATGGGCCACAACGTATTCGCGCAGAAATGTATCAACACAGTTTAGGTTCTGAGCTTATCGAGCAAGCTGTAATTGCCTTGAACTGCGATTGGCTAGAGCTGGCACAAGGCTTGGTGGCAAGGCGTTACCTTCGTAAAATTCAGCAAGATCCTAATCAAAGCCGGAAAGCAGTCGATTTTCTATTGCGACGTGGCTTTGACCAAAAAACCGCATTTACTGCAGTCAAAATCCGCGAATGGCCTGATTCACAGGAATTAATCGCCTAAAGCGCTTAGCTAATGGTCTTAAATGGTTTAAAATCAAGCGATGAGGCGCGTTTTGTGCCTGAATAATCCGCTTAGGTAAATCATGACAAACCCAACAATACGCTCCAGCGCACAAATTCGCCAAGATTTCCTGAATTTCTTTGCATCCAAAGGCCACACTATTGTGCCTTCAAGTTCACTTGTGCCTGGCAATGACCCGAGCTTATTGTTCACCAATGCCGGTATGGTGCAATTTAAAGATGTGTTTTTGGGTGCTGAAAAACGCAGCTATTCCCGTGCAGTCAGTTCGCAGCGCTGTGTTCGGGCCGGCGGCAAACACAACGATCTTGATCAAGTTGGTTATACCGCGCGCCACCACACATTCTTCGAAATGTTGGGCAATTTCAGCTTCGGTGATTATTTCAAGAAAGACGCCATACGTTATGCATGGGAATTATTAACCGGTGTTTGGCAATTACCGAAAGAAAAATTGCTGGTCACTATTTATTATACCGACGACGAAGCCTTCGATATTTGGCATAAGGAAATCGGCTTGCCGGTTGAGCGCATCATTCGCATTGGCGACAACAAGGGCGCACCGTATGCCTCTGATAATTTCTGGCAAATGGCTGATACCGGCCCGTGTGGTCCATGCACAGAAATTTTCTATGACCACGGTGAGCAACACTTCGGCGGCCCACCTGGCTCGCCTGACGAAGACGGTGATCGCTTCATCGAAATCTGGAATAACGTGTTTATGCAGTTCGATCGTCAGCCAGATGGCAGTCTACTGCCGTTGCCCGCGCCGTGCGTAGATACCGGTATGGGCCTAGAGCGCATTGCAGCAGTTTTACAGCATGTGCACAGCAATTATGAAATCGATTTATTTGCGCATTTAATTAAAGCAGTTGCTTCGCTAACGCAAACTGAAGACCTTAATAATAAATCCCTGCGGGTTATTTCAGATCATATTCGCGCCTGCAGTTTTCTAATTGTCGACGGTGTATTGCCTTCTAATGAAGGCCGTGGTTATGTATTGCGCCGCATTATTCGGCGGGCGGTTAGGCACTTCTGGAAACTCGGCAGCTTGCAAAGCGATGGCTTGTTCTGGAAAATGCTACAGCCCTTAATTGATAAAATGGCCGATGCCTACCCGGAACTTATTGCTAAGCGTAGCTTGATTGAACAAGCGCTAAAAGCCGAAGAGGCTGCGTTTGCCACCACGCTAGATTCCGGTATGTTGCGCCTTGAGGCCACACTTGCAGAAAGCAATGGCAGCATTCAGGGCGAGCAGCTGTTCTTATTGCACGATACCTTTGGTTGCCCACCAGATTTAATCATCGATATTTTACGCGAACGTGAACTTGAGCCTGCGCTTGGCGCAATGCAACAATACGATATATTGATGGAGCAACAACGTGAACGCGCACGCGGTGCCAGTAAGTTTGCCAGTGTTGCTGGCTTGCCGGCTGAATTAGTGGCCAGCTTGCATGCCACCGAATTCAAAGGTTATGAGCGTTTAGAATTGGATGGCTGTAAAGTGTTGGCGCTATTGAAAGATAATCAACCCGTGCAGCAACTTGTTGCCGGCGAGCAGGGTGTTATCATTCTGGATAAAACACCATTTTATGCTGAGTCAGGCGGCCAAGTGGGCGATGAAGGAAATTTATGTTCGCCGAGCGAGCAAGCTTTTTCTGTTGCCGATACACAAAAATTATCTGCGAAATTTCATGCGCATATTGGTAGCGTTAAGAAAGGGCAAATCAAGCTAGGCGATAAACTTTCTGCTCGGGTGAATGCTGAGCATCGGCAAGATACAGTGATCAATCATTCCGCCACACATTTGCTGCATGCCGCGTTGCGCCAGGTTTTAGGTGAGCATGTTAGCCAAAAAGGTTCATTGGTTACACCGGAACGTACGCGCTTTGATTTTTCACATTTTAACGCCGTTAGCGCTGAACAATTGCATGAAATTGAAGCGCTAGTTAATGCCGAAATCCGTCGCAATGCTGAAGCTGAAGTGCATCATATGGGCATGCAAGAAGCGTTGGAATTTGGTGCTATGGCCTTATTCGGTGAGAAATACGGCGAACGCGTGCGGGTCTTGAAAATGGGTGATTTTTCCACCGAGCTTTGTGGCGGCACACATGTGCACCACACGGGTGATATCGGACTGTTTAAAATATTGTCAGAAGCAGGAATTGCAGCCGGTGTACGGCGTATCGAAGCGACCACCGGTGCCAATGCAGTTGCCGTTTACAAACTTCAAGAACAAACCTTGCAGCACGCCGCACAATTGGTTGGCGCTCGTGCTGGCGATGTTATCGAGAAGCTCAATGCATTATTAGAAAGACAGAAGAAATTAGAGCGTGAACTAGATGTTTTCAAAGTAAAGGCCGCCTCCAATCAAAGCGCAGATTTAGCTTCACGCGCTGAAACGATAGGTGCGTTTAAAGTGATTAATGCTCGTTTTGAGGGCTTGGATGTTAAGGCTTTACGTGAGCTATTTGATAACCTGAAAGTGGCATTACCAAATTCCATCATTGTCTTGGCTTCGGCGCAGAGTGGCAAAGTGTCTTTACTGGCGGGCGTTCAAGGCGCTGCGCAAGCTAAGCTCAAAGCCAGCGATGTGTTGAGCCATATTGCTAGCCAAATTGGTGGCAAAGGCGGTGGGCGTGCTGATTTTGCACAAGGTGGTGGTGAAGATGGCCCAGCATTTACAGAGGCTTTACTGACGCTTTCGGCTTGGCTACAGGCAAAGCTAATATAAGACATTTGCAGTCAAGCGCTATTAGTATTAACATTTATACCTAAGTTCAGCATTGGCTTAACAGAGAAACGGAGTTTGTATGTTAATCCTTACCCGGCGTGTTGGTGAAACCCTGATGATAGGCGATGAAATCACTATCACTGTATTGGGTGTGAAAGGTAGCCAAGTACGTATTGGAATTACAGCACCTAAGGACATAGGTGTGCATCGCGAAGAGATTTATCAGAAAATTGGTAAAGAATCTGCGGAAAAAGATGAACCAAAAGCAGATTAAGGTTTACCAAATCGCTTAAACGCATTATCATAGCAACTCACCATCGGGCTTCCCGCTAGGTGCAACGGAGAGATGCCCGAGAGGCTGAAGGGGCTCCCCTGCTAAGGGAGTATGGGCTTTAAATCCCATCGAGGGTTCGAATCCCTCTCTCTCCGCCATTTTTTGGCTTGCTTGTAGCCTTGGTTATTGAGGTGTAAGCTAATGCATATGGCAATTATTCAACGCATTCAAAAATCTAAATGGTGTTTTTACACCGTGTTGTTGCTTGCATTGTGTATGTTGAACGGCCTATATAGCCAGTCGTATAATGCCATTGCAGCACCGCCTCAAGATGCACATGCATCGAATGTCTCTCAGCAACATCAGCATTTAGCAAACGCCGAACACGCCATGCACGAGACCGCGCAGCATAGCGATTGCGGTTCAGATGCGGCATGTAAAATCAAATGTGCGTGGCATTGTCAGCTTTCACAAGCCATGCAGCCATTGCCTAGTATGTTGAGCATACGTGTGGAAATTGCCAATCAACTGCTTACCTATTTACCCAATTCAATCGCTTCGGCCATGCCCGAGCTAGGCCTAAGACCGCCCATTTCTGTTTAACGAGCACGTTTAGTTAGTCGATTTATTCGGCTTTGTATTCCGTTAATTATAGAAAATATATATGAAAAATTTTGAACGTACCACGCTTGCAGTGGTGCCAAAACAACTCGTATTGGCATTGTCACTAGCAGTCACTTTAAGCAGCTGTGCCAGCTTGCAACCGCAACCGCCCGATGCAGCCATCAATTCATTACTACAAGATCGTGGTGGCCCTTCGGTACAGTGGTCGAAAATCAATGATGTCGCCTCCGACAATGCGAGCGTCGATGCGTGGCTGGCTGTGCCGCTTGATCCAGACGCTGCCGTTCGCATTGCCATGCTGCGCAGTCCCAGGTTGCAACGGGAATATGCCCACCTTGGCTTGGCGCGTGCCGACGTGCTCGAGGCCGTGCAAATCAGCAACCCGAGTATTTCGCTGCTGCGGCAAAATGTCAGCCCGGGCGACGGCGTACAACGTACGTTGGGTTTTGCGCTGCCACTGGTTGATTTAATTATTGCACCGTCGCGCGCGCGATTGGCGAATGCCGATTTTGAACGCGCCCGTTTTGAGACGGCAGGAGCCGTGTTTGATGTTGCACTTGACGTGGAAGCGGCATGGTATACCTATGTGGGTGCACAGCAAGTCGCCGAGATGCGCGCCGCCGTGGCTAATGCCACACAAGTATCTGCCGATTTAGCGGAGCGTTTTTATGCTGCGGGCAATATCACTGAGCTTCAGCTTAACCAGGAACGGGCATCTGCTAGTGAAGCCCGTATTGATGCAGGTCGGGCAAAAGTTGAGGCTACTAAAAAACGTCTTGCATTAAATAATCTAATGGGGCTTGATAGCGCGCAATCACAATGGACAGCTTTGGATCGTCTACCGCTTCCAGTGCAGGCAGAAGATGAAACCGAAAATCTAATCACCATTGCACGTGAAAAGAATCTGCAGTTACTCGCTGCACGCCAGCAAGTTATGGTGATGCAAGCTTCATATAAATCGACTCAACATTGGCGCTGGTTCGGCGCTACCGGTGTTGGCTATGAACGCGAAAAAGATGCTGATGGCACCCATTTAAGCGGACCTTCGCTCAATCTGGAATTGCCAATTTTTAATCAGGGTCAAGCTAAATTGACGCGGTCACAAGCCTTATTGGCCGAAGCCAAGGCGCGTTTGCGCGAAGCAGAGTTGTCGATTGAAAACAGCATTCGTGCTAACGCCAATACCGTGCGTGCCCATAGTGAAGCCGTAGGCATTTTTCGTAACTCGCTCATCCCACAAAGAGAGGCCGTGGTAACGCGCAGCCAGCTTGAACAAAATTTCATGTTGATTGGCGTGTTTGAGCTAATTCAAGCCAAGGCCAAGGAATATGACGCCTATCAGGGCTATCTGGAAGCGGTTCGTGACTATTGGCAGGCACGCATTGAATTAACGCGCAGCGTGGGCGAGCGCTTGCCGAGTGATTCTGCCGCCAGGCAAAACACGCCGAGCGTAAAAGATATTCTGCGCCCGAAAGACGGTATGCAGGGCATTGATCATTCGAAGATGAAAGGCGTAGAGGCTATGGATCACTCAGGCCACGATATGTCGACGATGAAATACGATGCGTCCATGGAAGGTATGGACCACTCCAAGATGGAAGGCATGGAAGACTCAACGACTTCAAGTGAAGAAGAAGCCGATCCAAGAGCCGAAGCTTCTGAAAAAGCGGTAGTAGAAATTGATGCCATAGACGAAAAAGAAAATGAGGACGAAACTAAAACCGATAAACATCAACATAAAGGAGCGCAGCCATGAAAATCACTCGTCGTAATATGTTGATCAGTGCCGGCTTGGCAAGTGCAGCGGCCATTCCGTTTGCTCGTGCACAGGCTCAAGAAGGTCACGACATGTCAAAGATGCCGGGCATGGACATGCCTCCAGCAGACAAGCCTGTGGTCCGCTCTTCTGCCCGCACACGCAGTGGTAAAGTTCGCACGCTGAACGGCTGGACCTTGCCCTATCGGATGAATAATGGCGTCAAGGAATTTCATTTGATCGCCGAAGAATTTGAACACGAGTTCGCGCCCGGTTCAAAAGCCATTTGCTGGGGTTACAACGGTTCAACACCGGGCCCTACCATTGAAGCCACCGAGGGTGACCGTGTTCGTATTTTTGTTACCAATCGTTTAAAAGAACATACCTCGGTGCATTGGCATGGCTTGATTTTGCCGAGCGGGATGGACGGTGTCGGCGGTCTGACGCAAGCGCATATCCAGCCCGGTGAAACCTATGCCTATGAATTTACCCTGCGCCAGCACGGCACCCATATGTACCACCCGCATGCCGATGAAATGACGCAAATGGCATTGGGCATGATGGGTTTATTTATCATCCATCCCAAAGCCGGTGAAGCGCTGGCGATTGATCGCGACTATGCATTGATTTTGCATAACTTCGCGCTGCATCCCGGTACTCGCAGGCCTGATCCGTCGGTGATGCAGGATTTTGACCTTTGGACTTTCAACAGCAAAACCTTTCCGGCGATTGATTCAATGGTTGCACGCACCGGCGAACGCGTTCGCATTCGCGTGGGCAATCTATCCATGTGGAATCACCCGATCCATTTGCACGGCGTACAGTTTTTCGTGACCGGCAGCGACGGTGGCCGCTGGCCACGCTCACAGTGGCGTAGCGAAGTGACAGAAATAGTCGGCGTTGGGCAAGTGCGGGATATCGAATTTATTGCCGTGCCCGGCGACTGGGCATTCCATTGTCATATGTCACATCACACCATGGGGCCGATGGGCCATGAAATTCCCAACACGCTCGGCGTTAATCAACGTGGCCTTGAAGAAAAGGTGCGTGAAATGTTACCCGGCTATATGGCTATGGGCGCAAATGGTATGGCCGAGCATCAAGACCATACCGACAGCGGCCATATGCAAGGCCCACCCAACACACTGGCGATGATGGCGGGCAAAGGCCCGTTCGGTAATATCGAAATGGGTGGCATGTTTACCACGGTAAAAGTTCGCGATGAATTACCAAAAGGCAGTTACGACGATCCCGGCTGGTATCAACATCCCAAAGGAACCGTTGCAAGCCGTGTTAGTAGTGACCCGAATTTCGGAAATCCCGTGCGTCGTAAATCTTGAATAAATACTGAGAGAATATGATGAGCTTTATAAAAACGAGTTTGATTCTAGG
>JAYTOD010000008.1:0-18902 GCA_043747995.1 Arenimonas sp. | reverse complement strand
ACCACCCGCCAGTTTGGATGTGTAGTTTTCATGCGTACTGCCGTTAACGCCACCCAGCCTTGTTCAGCGGGCAAGTTATAGGCAGCTGAAAGTGAATCGCCCATCACCAATACGGTTTGTTTGGCCGAAACTGGCCCAACCATGACCAACAGCCCTAGCGCCAACAACACAAATCCTTGATATTGGCTGTGGCAGACTCTATGTAGTAGATAAGCGAATCGCTGTTGCATTTTTTTCCTAGGACAATAAACCGTGAGCCATGCCATCAATGTAACAAACTTAAGCAAACGCGTGCAGTTGCCGAACAGTGAATTATGCATCTTGGACGATGTCAGCTTCGCTCTCGAAAAGGGCCAGACGCTAGCCATCGTTGGAGCATCAGGCTCAGGCAAAAGTACCTTGTTAGCACTGATGGCAGGATTGGACACAGCCAGTGAAGGCCGCGTGGATGTTTTGGGTATCGATCTAAACGCCTTGGATGAAGACGGCCGGGCTAAATTACGTGGCGAGAAAGTCGGCTTCGTGTTTCAAAGTTTTCAATTGCTGCCGGCCTTAAGCGCGCTGGAAAATGTGATGCTGCCGCTGGAACTACGTGGCGACGATAAGCCAGAAATAGCCGCTCGTGAAATTTTGCAGCGGGTGGGATTAGGTGAACGCTTAGATCATTACCCACGCCAGCTGTCTGGTGGTGAACAGCAACGCGTAGCGATTGCGCGTGCCTTTGTGGTGCAGCCGGCGGTGTTATTTGCCGATGAACCGACCGGAAACTTGGACACCGAAACCGGCCGCGCGGTGATCGATTTATTATTTGAACTAAACCAAAACAGCGGCACCACCTTGGTGCTGGTCACTCACGATGAACGCTTGGCAGCGCGCTGTTTGCGCATGTTACGATTAGCTGCCGGCAAATTGGTGCTATGAAATTAATTAAGCTCGCGTGGCGACAAACCTGGCGCGATCTCGCTGCCGGTGAAATTCGGCTGATGCTGCTGGCGTTAGTTATTGCGGTAATGGCGGTAACGGCAGTTAGTTTTATCACCGACCGTGCTGAATTGGGTTTGCAACAAGAGGCCAATCGCTTGCTTGGTGGCGATGCTGCGATGCGCGCTGATACGCCGATTGCGGAAAGCATTTCGGCACGTGCTAAAAACCTAAGCTTGAATGTGGCGCAAACTGCCAGCTTTCCGAGCATGGTGCAAACCAAAGCAGCGGTTTCCTTGGCCGACATTAAAGCAGTGGATGATCAATATCCGTTGCGCGGCGAATTCCAAATACAGCGTGGTACTGATGCAAAAAATGAAACTGTTCGCGGCGGCCCAACACCCGGGACGCTGTGGTTATCGGCCGATTCGGCGCGCAAATTGAATGCCGTAGTTGGCCAATCGATTGGTGTGGGTGATGCGCAATTACTCTATGCCGCCACTTTGTTGCAAGAGCCCGATGCCGCCTTGGATTATTTTAATGTAGCACCTAAAGTGATGATTGCACTTGCCGATTTACCCAGCACTGGCTTGGTGCAAAATGGCAGCCGCATTCAATACCGTTTGGTGGTTGCTGGAAAAGATTCCAACGTGCAATCTTTCCTGCAACAAACCCGTAAAAATCTGCAACGCGGTCAACGCTTAGAAAGCAGTGACGATGCGCGACCCGAAGTGCGATCGGCGTTGGATCGGGCTGGGCGGTTTTTATCATTAGCGGCACTGGTGTCATTAATTTTAGCGGCAGTGGCCATTGCATTAGCGGCACGCCGACACAGCGCACGGCATTTGGATGGCAGTGCGGTGATGCGCTGCTTAGGCGCCAGCCAAGCAACCATTGCCTTTCTACAACTCGGTG
Organism: Arenimonas sp.; assembly: GCA_043747995.1. GTDB lineage: Bacteria > Pseudomonadota > Gammaproteobacteria > Xanthomonadales > Xanthomonadaceae > Arenimonas. The sequence goes on along the minus strand of JAYTOD010000008.1, from coordinate 17,066 downwards.
AACTATTTTTCTTAGGCGTGGTTGGCAGCAGTATTGGTATTGGCTTGGCGTGGTTGTTGCAATTTGCAGTTGGCGGTTATTTATCAAGCGCAATGGGGGTTGCCTTGCCGGCAGCCAGCTTGCAGCCACTATGGGCCGGCTTCGCGATTGGCTTTACGGTTTTAATTGCGTTCGCCGTGCCGCCAGTATTAGCCTTGCGCAAAGTGCCAGCGCTTCGGGTCTTGCGCCGCGATGTACCAATTTCTGAACCCAGTGCCTGGGCGGTTGGCTTATTGGGTTTATCAGGCTTGGGCGCTTTGCTATGGTGGAAAGCCGATTCGGCGATACTTGGCGGCTTAATACTTGGCGGCATTGTGATTACCGCGCTGGTTCTAGCTGGTATTGCTTGGCTATTATTGCGTTGGTTGAAAAATGCCCGGCATAAACTACATGGGCCGTGGCGCTATGGCTTAGCTAATTTAAGCCGTCATCAAGGCATGACCCTCACCCAAGTATCGGCCTTGGGTTTAGGGCTGATGGCCTTATTATTATTGACCTTTGTGCGCACCGATTTATTATCGCGCTGGCAACAAACTCTGCCGAGCGATGCACCGAATCGCTTTGTGATCAATGTGCAACCCGAGCAAATGCCTGCCGTTGAGCAGTTTGTGCAAAGCATTGGCTTGAACAACGCGCAACTGTATCCGATGGTGCGTGCCCGTTTGCAGGCAGTGAATGGCAAAAAGATGACCGGTGCTGATTATCAAAAAAATGGCGAGCGTGCTATGCGTTTGGCCGAACGTGAATTCAATTTATCGTCGGTGCCGGAATTCGGCAAAGACAACACATTAATCGCTGGAAAATATTGGTCTAAAAATCATACCGGCGCGTTGGAGATGTCGGTTGAGCAAAGTTTCGCAGAATCCTTAAACTGGAAACTCGGCGATGTGGTGCGTTTTGATGTAGCCGGCACGGCATTGACGGCAAAAATCACCAGCCTTCGAAAAGTGGAATGGGAGAGTTTCAAACCGAATTTCTTTGTAGTGATATCGCCGAATGGTTTGAAAGATTTATCAGCAAGCTATATTTCGGCCTTGTATGTGCCTAAAGACAAACAGCCGAAGATGGATGAGCTGGTTCGACAATTTCCTAATTTATCGGTGATTGATATTGAAGCCGTGCTCAAGCAAGTGCGCAGTACCGTTGAGCAAGTGAGTCGAGTGGTGGAGTCAGTGTTTTATTTTTCTTTATTGGCCGGGCTATTAGTGTTGTTGGCGGCGGTGCAAGCCTCGCAGGACGAACGCATGCGCGAAGCGGGCGTGATGCGGGTTCTAGGTGCGTCGAAAAAACAGCTGCGTTTGGCGCAAGCCACCGAATTTGCCAGCTTGGGATTATTAGCCGGATTAGTGGCATCCATTTCAGCCAGTGTGATTGCTAGCTTAATTGCTACTAAAGTTTTTAGTCTACCGTGGAGCTTCAATTTGCCACTCATTGTGTATGGCGTGCTTGGAGGAACAGCTTTGGCTTTAGTGGCCGGATTATGGGCAACACGTAAAGTGACGCAAGTGCCGCCGATGGAAACTTTGCGGGCGCTGTAATTTGCTTTAAACTCTACATAAGCCGAATGTAAAATATCGGCAACATTAAACTAATTATCCTTCAGCTGTTGGTTTTAAAAGTCATGGAGCCATTATGAACTATCGTGTTTTATCCGCCCTTTTGTGCACTGCCTTGTACAGTGCATCGGTGTTTTCCGCGCCTGCTAGTACTGTGGTTCCTGGAGCCGATAAAATTACCAGTAAAACGCTGGCTAATGGCTTGAAAATTGTGGTCTGGGCCGATCACGACATACCTAACGTAGCCTTGTACAACTGGTATAAGGTGGGTAGTCGCAACGAATACGCCGGGATCACTGGCATTTCGCATTATTTCGAACACATGATGTTCAATGGCACTAGCAAGCGTAAGCCTGGCGATTTCGATCGAATAATGGAGGCTAATGGCGGCGCTAATAACGCCTACACCAGCAGCGATGTCACCGTTTATCAAGATTGGTTTCCGCGCAGTGCCCTCGAGGTTATCTTCGATTTGGAAAGTGACCGCATGGCAAATTTGGATTTCGATCCGAAAGTGGTTGAAACCGAGCGTGGCGTGGTGTATTCCGAACGTCGCTCGTCGGTTGATAACAATAATTTCGGCGCATTGATTGAGCAAGTGGATGCCGCCGCATTCACCGCGCATCCCTATCAAATTCCAACCGTTGGCTGGCCGGCTGATATTGAAGGCTGGAAAATCGAAGATCTAAAGCTTTATTACAAAACCTATTACGCGCCAAATAATGCGGTGATGTTTGTAGTTGGCGATGTTGAACCAGCTGAAATATTCGCGTTAGCTGAAAAAACTATGGGCAGCATACCAGCACAACCGGCACCGCGCCCAATCACCACCAAAGAGCCGGAGCAAATGGGTGAACGACGGGTAAGTTTAGTGCGTGAAGCTGAATCACCCATTATTATTTTTGCGCATCATTCGGTCAGCGGCAGTGACAAAGATTCGCCAGCCACCGAATTACTGTTGTCAATTTTAGCTGATGGAAACTCATCACGTTTGTACCAACAACTGGTTTCGCAACAACAACTTGTTTTAGAAGTCGGGCAATTTATGAACGCCGGATTTGATCCAGGCTTAGCGTATCTTTACGCCACACTGCCACCGGGCGGCGATTTAGCGGTGGTCGAAAAGGCCCTAAATGCTGAGTTACTTAAAATATCAATGCTCGGTGTTAGTGAAGCTGAACTAAATAAAGCGCGTACTCAGAAATTAGCCAGTTTCTGGCGAGGCCTTGCCACCATTTCTGGAAAAGCCCAAGCATTGGGCACTTATGAAATATTCACCGGCGATTACAAAAAACTTTTCCAAGCCCCTGCCGATTACGAAAAAATTAGTGCGGCTGACTTACAACGTGTTGCCAAAAAACTTTTTCAATCCAATAACCGTACCGTTGGCATTGTTTTGCCGATCACTAAATAAGGCACTCTCATGACTCTGTGTTTACGTTATCTATCGCTATCGGCAGCCTTATTTATGGCGCCCATTGCTTTTGCGGCCAATAGCGCCATGCCCGAGTTCGAGCGTGTGCTACTTGCCAATGGTACAGAATTGCTGTTGATGGAAAAACATGATGTGCCCTTGATTGCTGTCAATGTGCGTATTCGCGGGGGCAGCTTGGCTGACCCTGAAGGCTTGGAAGGCTCTGCTTCTTTGCTAAGTGAAATGTTGCAAAAAGGTGCCGGCGCGCGTGATGCCAAAACGTTTGCGGAAGCGGTAGATGCTGCTGGCGGCAGTGTAGAAATCGGCACTAGCCTATCCGCCATCGAACTCAATGCCGAGTTTTTAGCGCGCGATGCCGATTTAATGCTTGAGGTTGTATCCGATGCATTGCTTCGCCCGCGCTTAGATAAAATTGAGTTTGATAAAGTTAAAACTCAAGCCATTCAAGCACAGGCCGCGGCGAAAGACGGCGATCCACGTAGCTTGATCAATACCTATGGCTATGCCTATTTATTTCAAAATCATCTATACGGCCGGCCAAGTGACGGTGATGAAACCAGTCTAAATAAAATTTCATTGGATTCGTTAAATGCGTTTTATCAGGCGCAATTGGGCGCTGATCGCATGATTGTTGCTGTTGTTGGCGACTTTAACGCCAAGACTATGAAAACTAAATTGCAGAAGACTTTTGGTGGCTGGCGGAAAGCAACTGGCAGTTTGCCTGTGGTGATTGCGATGCAAAAACAAACCGGACGCCGCGTTTTGTTGGTCGATAAACCGGGCGCCACGCAAACCTACTTTTGGTTGGCGAATGTTGGCGTTAATCGTGCCGACCCAGAACGACCCGCTCAAATAGTCGTTAATACCGTTTTTGGTGGTCGATTTACCTCGATGCTGAATACCGAATTACGTATTAAATCTGGCTTGAGCTATGGCGCAAGTTCTGGTCTGGACAGACTAGAACAACCTGGCGCTATGCGTATCAGTTCGTATACGCGTACTGATGCAACGGCGCAGGCCATTGACTTAGCTATTACAACCTTGGATCGTTTACATAAAGACGGTATTAGCGCGGAAATGGAAGCTTCAGCAAAAAATTATGTGCTAGGCCAATTTCCGCCAACGCTAGAAACAAGCCCACAAATGGCCGCCAAGTTAAGCGAGTTAAGTTTGTATGGTTTGAATCGAAAGGAAGTGGATAACTACGCTGAAAATATTCGCGGCACAACTCCAGCACAATTGACTAACGCCATTACCGTTTATCCTAATAGTGCTGATTTAGTGATTGTATTGATTGGTGACGCGGCAAAAATTCGTGAGAGTGTTAAAAAATATGGCACTGTGACCGAAATGAAAATTAGCGACCCAAAATTTTCACCATAAGCTCGCTTATAATGCGCCGATGGTAGCCATGCTGGCCGTATTATTAAAGTACTTATTTATGGCTTGTACTACCTGCTTTGGCTCTTCCCATTGCGGATAGTGCCCAACACCTTGCAGTTCCACAACCATTGTATTCGGCACAAGTTCACGCCAGCGTTTAACCATGCTGGCACCTGAAATCGGGTCTTCAACACCATTGATTAAACACAATGGTATATTGGCATTTTGCAAAGCGGATACCCAGCGCGTACGGTTTATTCTGCGTTCGCGAATATATTGAATAATTTTTGGCAATACTAAAAGGCCATCTGCGCGGCTGAGCAATTGCCAATGCTGTTCTAGCATTTCATTACTCCAAGGCCGACTGCAAATTTTTCGCATGCTGCTTGAAAAACTCCGATAATTTGACAATTTGGCGATCAACGGACCAATTTTACTGAGCAATAATTTCTGCATTAAAATGGGAAAAGTTGCTTCAGGAAATATTCCACCATTCAATAAACACATTTTATTTATCTTAAATGGCAGCGTGCCATCTATTTGGCGCGCCAATAATTCCTGAGCCACAGTGTCGCCATAATCGTGTGCCAGAATCGATACCTCTTTCAAGCCATGGCATTGCACATATGCTTGCCACTGATCGGCCGACACTTTTAATGCGTAGGCATAATCGTTTGGTTTATCGGATAAGCCAAAACCCAGCATATCGAGTGTGTGTAGCTCGAATTTTTCTGCTAATTCATTCCAAATCAAACTCCAATCAAAGCTTGATGTTGGGAATCCATGTATCAACAAGAGTGGCTCGCCTACTCCTGCAGTGCGCGTGAATAAAGCATGCCCGTCGAATTCAAATTTCTGGCCTGTTGCTTGCCATTCGGCAATGTTTAGCATGAATTACTCGTCGAGTTCGATTGCGTCGAATAGAACTATCGGATCAACATCTGCGCCGTAATCAATGTTCGCTATGCCGAAGCCGAACAACTGTAAAAAATCGGCTTTGTAGTTGGCGTAGTCAGTGCTTTGGAATAAGTTTTCACTAGTCACTGTTGGCCAAATCGCTTTAACAGAATCTTGCACCACATCACGCAGCTCCCAATCATCCATGCGGATGCGTTGCTTATTGTCACGCGAATTTTCTGAACTATATATTTGTGTACGGAACATCCGGTCGATTTGTTCAATTGGGTTTTCGTGCAAGCCTTGCGCTTTCATCACTTTAAAACAAATGGAAATATACAGTGGCATCACCGGAATAGCGGCCGAAGCCTGAGTGACAACACTTTTTAATACCGCCACATTAGCTGTGCCGTTAATTGGCGCAAGCGTATGGCGCAATTCAGCCGCGGCACGATCCATATCTTCTTTGGCTTTGCCAAGCGCGCCATGCCAATAAATCGGCCAAGTAATGTCAGTGCCAATGTAACTGTACGACACCGTTTTCACGCCAACGGCCAACACGCCAGCATCCAACAATGCTTGCATCCAAAGTTGCCAATCTTCGCCGCCCATCACAGTTACGGTATTAGCAATTTCTACTTCAGAGGCAGGTTCAATTTCAGAATGGATAATCACATCTTTGCTGGTATCAATGGCAGTGGATTGGTATTTCTCGCCAATGGGTTTCAAGGCAGAACGAACAATCTCGCCAGAATCTGGCAATTTTCGCACCGGCGAAGCCAGCGAATATACCACCATATCCACTTGCCCTAAATCCTGTTTAATCAATTCAATAACTTTTGCTCGCATCGCATGCGAGAACGCATCGCCATTAACGCTTTTTGAATACAAGCCAGCATCGTGTGCAGTTTTTTCGAACGCCGCCGAGTTATACCAACCGGCACTGCCTGGCTTTGTTTCGCTGGCGGGCTTTTCCAAAAACACACCAATGGTTGCGGCGTTTGAACCAAATGCAGCAGTAATCCGCGAAGCTAAGCCATAGCCGGTGGATGCGCCAATCACTAAAACTTTTTTCGGACCGCCCACAATTTCACCACGTGCTTTCACCACAGCAATTTGTTCGGCCACGTTGGCCGCGCAGCCGGTTGGGTGCGTGGTGGTGCAAATGAAACCACGAGTTTTGGGTTGGATAATCATGTGAGTCCTTGTTTGCCGTGTGAATAATCACGGACGAGGTGTTCAGTATAAAACGAATTTATAGGGGGTAATAGTCACTACACTCATTGTCGCTTAACGGTCACACATTCCCACCCGTCAAAATCAAGCCAACCCGCTTGCCTTTGAAAATTTCCGGATACGCCAAGACTGCCGCTAAAACCGTAGCACTGGATGGCTCTATCAGCATTTTTAAGTGTTCAGTGATGAGTGCTTGAGCCTGTACACATTGCGCATCGGAAACGCTGAGTACTTGCAATACATGTTCTTTAATGATGGCAAAATTTGGGATGCCGACTACCGCCCGCAAGCCATCGCAGATGGTGTCCGGAACTAGGTGGGTGACACGTTCCTTGGCAGCTAGCGAAGCAATAGTATCGGCCGCACCTTCAGGCTCAACGCCATACAGTGCAACATCAAATGAATCGAGGGCAATGGCAGTGCCACTGAGCAGACCGCCACCGCCAACCGGTGCTAATACGGCATCGAGTTTTGGAACCGCATGATTCAACTCCAATGCTGCAGTACCTTGGCCAGCCATCACCTGCGAATCTTCGTAGGGGTGTATTAAATACGCATCAAGCTTCTCAATTAAATCCTGCACCTTGGCTTCACGTGCGGCTTGCGTTGGTGCGCAACGGTAAACAAGGGCGCCAGCTTTTTGTATTGCCTCTAACTTTGTTTGCACTGCACCTTCAGGAACCACCACATGCGCTGCTATGCCGCGTAATTTTGCAGCACGTGCCAAGGCCGCGCCATGATTACCTGATGAATGGGTGGCCACTCCGCGACTCGCTTGCTCATCGCTCAGTGCGAACACGGCATTCACTGCGCCACGAAATTTGAAAGCGCCGCCAACTTGCAGATTCTCGCATTTGAAAAAAAGTTGCGCGCCTGTTAGCGCATCTAAAGCCAGAGATGTTTTGATTGGCGTCACCTGTGCATATGGCGCAATGCGTGCCGCGGCATTTAAAATGTCAGTAAATACAATCATTCAAAGCTCCTTAGGGTTATCGGCCTGGCCCAACAAACTACTTAAAGCCGAGCCAACGACTACCAACAGCGCGCCAACAATTCCCAACGTGGTTACGTGCTCGGGTGCAATGTATTGCGGCCAAACGCTGTGCGCTACAGAAACCGCTAATAAACATAATAGCGGAGTCATTGCTAATACCGCTGAAACCCGCGATGCTTGCCAATGTACCAACGCTTCTGCGAACGCGCCATAGGCCACTAATGTATTGATACAGCAAAAAAACAGTAAAGCCCAATGCATAGCATCGAGTGGCAACAGGCTACTAGGCTTAGCGAATGGCCAAAGCACCAGTGCTGCCAGCAGATAAATAAACCCAAGAATATGCTGCGAAGGTAGCTTCATCAACAATTGCTTTTGCAGCAAAGCATAGCCAGCCCAAGAAACTGCAGCCAAGAATAACGAAAGCACGCCCAGCAAATAATGCTGCTTGCTAATGAATTGATTGCCGAATTGATCGTTAAAAAAGAGTAGTAAACCAATCACAATAATGCCTAAGCCAAGCCATTGCCCGCGCGCATAGTATTCTTTAAAAATAAAAACACCCCCTAGCGCCATCAGCAGTGGCGCCATTTGGATGAGCAATTGCGCATTGCTTGGCGAAGTGAATTGCACGCCTAATAAATAGCCCACGTAATTGCCAATTAACAGTAGCGCCGCTAAAGACATTAATACCCAACGTTTTTTATCTAACACGCGGTATGCACCTAACTGCTTTTTAGCGCCAAGCCAGAACAGCATAAAAACGGCCGCGAATAAAAAACGAAACCAGGTCAGGGTCATTGGATCAAGCACCACTAGGCTCATCTTTAATACTAAAGGCAAGGTGGCCCAACAGCCAGCCGTTACTAAGGCCATCATCAGGCCGAGTTTCCATTGCCCTGAGGCTTGATGCAACATGCCGTGCTCCGTAAAAAAATTTCTATGCCTATTGTCGTTTAATTCAGCTACGATTCACAGCAAACGCATACACTGGATTAAACGTGGGAGTTAAACGATGAAAACCAAATCGCTGTTATGCCTTTTAACCAGCTTTGCCTTGAGCGGCTGCGTGACTTATACGTCTGAATATGCCAATGACGGATACTATTCTTCTCCAAACAATGGCTACAACGATTATCGAGATGATCAAGACGATGGTTATGATGGCTATTACAGCAGTCCCGGCAATTATGGCCAATACAGCTATGGCAGCGGTGGCTATTCTAGCATCAGCTTTAACTTTAACTTCGGCCCAAGCTACTCGCATTACCGCAACTATCCATCCTACTATGGCTACTATCAATGTTCGCCGTGGTCGGCGTATTGCTATGCTGGCTACAACCCAAACTATGCTTACGGCTGGGGCTATATCCCCTATTATGGCTATTACCATCACCATCACCACAATCCAAAACCCAAGCCGCCAAAACATCACGACGACCATCCCAAACAGCATCCGGGCCAGCCCGGCGCTGACCCCGGTTACCCAATCGTAGATCGGCCAGATGGCCCGCGGCCGCATCGCCCAAATAATCAACCTGTTTTGCCTACACCGGTTCAACAGTTCGGTCATACTCAGCCGATTGCAAATGGTGGCACGCCAAACACAGTGCAATACCCACGGCAACAACCGCGTCCTCGGCCAATAGCGCCGCCTATTCAACAGGGCAATGAGCGTGAACGTTATGCTGAACGCTATACTGAGCGTGAGCGCAATGTTGAGCGTTATGCCGAACGTAATACTGTGCGCGAAGCGCAGCCACGCCAACAGCCAAATAACCTGCAACGCCCGCAACAAAGAGAGCGGCCGGTTCAATCGGAACAGCCAACAAACGACTATGCACGTTTTTCACAAGCACAACGCAATGCGCCTGTTCAGCAAAACCAAGCACCGCGTAATCGTCCGACGAACGGCAATCAACAGAATCAAGGCCATGTTGCGGTTGTACAACAAATGCCGCAACAGCGTGCACAAGCGCCGCGGCCCGAGCGTCGGGAGCGTGCAGAAAGCAAGCAACGCGAGCCAAAAGCCGAGCGTGAAAACGATGGCGATAAGCCCTAATTGATGAAGCCACCGCAACGCGCCTTCGGGCGCGTTTTGCGTTTTGGCGGAAATAAGCGAAAATAGCGGCTATGAACACACCAAACCATTTCGATGTCATCGTTATCGGCGGCGGCCATGCCGGTACCGAAGCGGCTTTAGCCTCAGCACGCTTAGGCGCGCGCACGCTTTTATTAACGCACAATATCGAAACCATCGGGCAAATGAGTTGTAATCCGGCTATTGGTGGTATTGGTAAAGGCCATTTGGTTAAGGAAGTTGATGCACTTGGCGGCGCCATGGCGATTGCTGCTGATTTTGCCGGCATTCAATGGCGCACCCTGAATGCCTCGAAAGGTCCAGCGGTACGTGCTACCCGCGCCCAGGCAGACCGCGCATTGTATAAAGCAAAAATTCGCAATATGGTTGAAGCGCAGAAAAATCTGTCGCTGTTTCAGCAAGCGGTGGACGATATCGTGTTCGAACACAATCAGGCAGTTGGCGTAATCACCCAATCAGGCCTACGTTTTAATGCCCGCGCTATTGTTTTAACCGCAGGCACATTCTTAGCTGGGAAAATCCATGTTGGCATGACTAATTATGCTGGCGGACGAGCCGGCGATCCACCAGCCACCAAACTCGCAGAACGCTTGCGCGAAGGCGCTTTTCAAGTGGCGCGCTTAAAAACTGGCACGCCGCCGCGTATCGATAGTCGAAGCCTGGATTATTCGGTATTTCAAGAACAACCCGGCGATCAACCCATCCCAAGTTTCAGCTATTTAGCTACTGGGCTTGAGCACCCTGAGCAGGTTAGTTGTTGGATAACGCATACCAACGAACACACGCACGACATTATCCGTGCTGGCCTCGACCGTTCGCCGATGTATTCTGGGGTGATTGAAGGCATTGGGCCACGCTATTGCCCGTCAATTGAAGACAAAATCGTGCGCTTCGCCGATAAAAGCTCGCACCAGATTTTTATTGAGCCAGAAGGCTTGAATACTGCTGAAATTTATCCGAATGGCATTTCCACCTCACTGCCATACGACGTGCAGCTGGCGCTGGTGCATTCGATTCGTGGCTTCGAGAATGCCCACATCACCCGGCCGGGCTACGCCATTGAATACGATTATTTCGACCCGCGCGGCCTGAAAGCCTCCTTAGAAACTAAAGCCATGAATGGCCTATTTTTTGCTGGGCAAATAAATGGCACCACAGGCTACGAAGAAGCGGCAGCGCAAGGCTTAATTGCTGGCTTGAATGCTGCACGTTATAGCAAAGATCTGCCCGCTTGGTCGCCGCGCCGCGATGAAGCCTATATTGGCGTTTTGATTGACGACCTAATTACGCACGGCACCACCGAGCCGTATCGGATGTTCACCTCGCGCGCCGAATACCGCCTGCAGCTGCGTGAAGACAATGCCGATGCGCGCTTAACACCAACCGGCGTTGAATTAGGTTTGGTTAATGCAACGCGACAACAAGCCTTCAACACCAAGATGGATGCCATCCACTGCGAAAGCACGCGCTTGCAAGCGCTTTGGGTGGTGCCTGGCAATGCCTTGGCCAATGCGCTTGAACGCGACACTGGCATAAGCGTAACGCGCGATAGCACGGCGCTGGATTTAATTAAACGACCAGAAATTACTTACAACAACTTAACGGCTATTGCAGAGTTTGGGCCTGCAGCAAGCTCACTAAAAGTGGCTGAACAAGTGGAGATTTCAGTGAAATATTCTGGTTACTTAACACGCCAAAACGATGACATTGCTAAATCAAAGAAAAGCGAAAACACCGCCTTCCCCGATGGTTTTGAATTTACCGGCATTCCTGGGCTTTCCAACGAATTGCAAAGCAAGCTCAACAACACGCGCCCTGAAACCATTGGCCAAGCACAGCGCATTCCGGGCATGACCCCAGCCGCAATCTCCTTATTATTGATACAACTGAATAAGCGCCGACGCGCGGCCTGATGGATCTGCAATGGCGTCAACGACGCAGGCGTATACGCGCCTGGCTAAAACCGCTGCCGCGCCGTGCGAATGTCCGGCGTTATCCAGTCATTAAATGGTTTGCTGAGTTTGCACATAAACGCCCTTATCTGTGGTCGTTCAAGAATGCAGCTGTAGTGCGGGCTATTTATATTGGCAGCCTGCTCACTTTCATGCCCACATATGGCGTGCAAATTCCATTGGCTTTTGCCGGGGCGTTAGTGGCGCGAGCCAATCTGTCGGTTTTAGTTGGCCTGCAAATGCTCAATAACCCACTCACGCTAGGCCCTATTTACCTTGCAAGCTATGCAATTGGCACGCGGCTGATGTCTACTTTGCGCATCAGTTCAGCGTATGTGGTTTTAGATGGTGCGCTGGCATTAATCTTAGGCGGACTTATGCTTGGCCTGCTCACAGCCCTGCTTTTGCATAGCATCTGGCTCGTTGGCCGATATGAGGCAAAACAGTTCCGACGCAAGCGTTTAGCGCGCCCAAAGAATATTTACTCTAAATTGCCCTAAGCCACTAGCCATAATGTAAAAATTGTATTAAGGTAGGCTCACTAGCCTTCGACAATGCGCGTAGGTATGGGCTGTAATTTTGCTAAAAATTATGGCGATTTTAGTCACCCCCCTTAAAGAGAGAGTACACAACATGCGTTTAAGCCAACTTTCTATGGCGCTTGCCTTAGCCATCACAGCAAGTTCTGCGGCACAAGCCCAATCCTTTTCGCGAGTCATCACCTTTGGCGACAGCCTTAGCGATGCTGGCAACGTAGGCACCTTAAATGGCTTGCCAGCAGACAGCAGCTTCACCACTAACAACGATCCGGTGTTCTCACAGGTTTTATCGAGCATGTTCGGCTTGGGCAACCAAACCAATCGTTCGCCTTTAATTCCAAGCTCCATCGGCGGCACAAACTTTGCGTATGGTGGTGCTTGCGCCATTCAAAACGGCAGTGCCATTGGTATTGCACTGCCAGGCTTACCAACCTTTACCTGTTCAAATTCACCGGGCAGCTTTTCATTGCTCACCCAGTTTAATACGCACTTTACCGCAAATGGTGGCGCAGCCGATCCAAATGCTTTGTATACCTATTGGGCCGGTGCTAACGATATTCTCTCGGCAACCGCATTTACAGCGCCGGGCGGTTTTCTGCCAAATGGTTCACTCTTGTATCAGTATGTCGTCACAAATGGCGGCAGCCTAGCAAATGCATCAGCAATTGCACAAACCATTGCTGGCCAAGCCGGTCTCACGGCCATCGGTGAAATAAAAGCTTTGCAAAATGCTGGTGCAAAAAACATCTTGGTATTCAACTTGCCCGATTTAGGCTTAACACCTTTAAATGTTAATACTGCTAACCAAGCTGGTGCTTCAGCGCTAACTGCCATTTATAATTTGCAATTCAATGGCGGTTTAGCCACCTTGAATGATGGCATTATCGCCATTAACACCTATCAAATTATTAATGAAATTAAGGCCAACCCAGCCGCATATGGCTTTACAAACACCACTGGCACAGCTTGCCCAGCATCGTCATTGTTATGTGGCCCTGCTGCATCGGGTTACCCAACACAGCCAATCAGCACAACCTACTTGTTTGCTGATGGCATTCATCCATCGGGCCGTGCACATGCCTTGTTAGCCAATATTGCTTACGCCACCATCACCGCACCAGGCATAGTATCTTTAGCGCCTGAAGTGGCATTGCAGTCTTCGTTCAATCACAACACCGCCATTAGCGATGCTTTGGATTCAGAATGGGCGGCAGGTTCAGAAGTGGGTAAAGTACGTGGATTTACAGCCCTACAGTTTGGCCAACAAAATATCGAAGCAACCGCCTACACACCTGCTTTAGATGGCAATTCGAAGGGTTTGAATGTTGGTGCAACGTATCGCATGAGTGAAGGCGCAACGTTTGGTGTTGCAGCAACATTAAGCAATAGTAAAGCCAATGCTGGCGCTGGTGAAATTGATGGCACATCGGTTTTACTCGGCGTGTTTGGTCAATATGAAATCAACGGTTTGTATGCGCGTGCAAGTTTAAGCGGCGGTTCAACCGATACCGATATTTCCCGCAAAATCAGCCTTGGTGCAACCGTTCGCACCGAGCAAGGCAACACCGGAATTAGCCAACAAATGGGCACCTTAGAAGTGGGTTATGTATTCAAAGGCGAAAACTTCACCCACGGCCCTTTTGCTGGTTTAGAAGTTAGCAAAACCGATGTTGAAGGTTATGTGGAAGTAGGCACTAACAGCAGCGCAATGCGTTTTGACTCCTTCAGCCGCGACAGCAACATGACTCACGTGGGTTATCAGTTCGCCGGTACTTTTGGCAGTGTAAAGCCATTTGCTCGTGTTTCTTGGGTTAGCGAAACCAACACCGATCAAACCTTTGTACGTGGCGGCACGGCATCGTTACCAGCAAACTTCGTATCGCCTGGTTTTGCCCCAAGCGACGATAACTACATCGATTGGGATGTTGGTGCAAGTATGCGTTTTGCTGAAAGCTTCGATGGCTTCATCAGCTATCGTGCCCGCACTGGCAACGACACCCAAGACAACAACAGTATCAACGTGGGTCTTCGCAAAACGTTCTAATTTGACCTTTTGGTCAATCAAAAAAACCCCGCTTCGGCGGGGTTTTTTTATTGGTTAATCGGAAAGAATATTGTCTGTTGTACGCGCCATTTGGGTTAATTCGCCAACATCGAAATATCACCAACGGCATTGAATTGCCCGGCAATGCTGCGCAACAAGGCCAAACGATTAGCGCGTACTTTCAGATCTTCCGCATTCACCATCACCGCATCGAAGAACGCATCCACCGGCGCACGCAATCCGGCTAGCGCTTGCAACACACTCACATAATCACGGGCCTGCAGTTTCGCTGCATTGCTTTGTTCCACATGCTGGATGGCTTGCCACAAATCTTTTTCGGCTTGTTCTTGCAATAAACTTTCTGATACTTTTTCTGCCGCTTCGCTAGCCGATTTTTTTAAAATATTACCAATGCGTTTATTAGCAGCAGCCAACGCCGTGGCTTCTGGCAGCTTTGCGAATTCGGCAATGGCATTTAAGCGCTCGGCAAAATCAGGCAGCGATTGATGCTGTACCGCATTCACCACATCAAATTGTTGCTCGTTGAAACCTTGGTCATTGAAGTAACCGCGAAGGCGATCGTATACAAAGCCTGATAAATTTTCGATGGATGCATCATCAGATTGGACCGGCTGTAAAGCAATAGCATTGATCAGCAACTGATTCAATGACAAATCAAATCCACCTTCCAGCAAAGTGCGCGCTAAGCCCAAGGCATTGCGGCGCAAGGCGAACGGATCTTTATTGCCAGTAGGTTTTAAGCCCGCCGCAAAACCGCCAGCAAGTGTATCCAAGCGTTCAGCTATAGCCAGCACTTGCCCAAGCTTTGATGGCGCAACGGAGTCGCCTGCAAAGCGTGGTTGATAGGCTTCATCAATGGCATTAGCAATGGCTTGCGATTCACCGGCAGCTTTGGCGTAATAGCGGCCAGCAATGCCCTGCAGTTCAGGAAACTCGCCGACCATGCGCGATTGTAAATCGGCTTTAGATAGTTCAGCCGCTCGCCGCGCTTCGGTTTTACTCAAGCCAACTTGCTCGGCAATCGATTCTGCTAGCGTAGCGATACGCGCGGTTTTATCGGCATACGAACCCAACTTCTGCTGATACGTAACCGACGCCAAACCCTGCGCCATCGAATCGATGTCTTGCTTGATGTCTTCATCATAGAAAAATTGCGCGTCGGCAAAACGCGGACGAATCACGCGCTCGTAGCCTTTTTTAATTTGCGATACATCGCTAGAATCAATATTAGCAATGCCCACGAAATATTCCGACAATGCGCCTTGAGGCGTTTGCAGCGGAAAGAATTTCTGATTGCTTTGCATGGTCGAGATTAAGGCTTCATGCGGCACACGCAGAAATTCGGCATCAAACTGGCACAGCACCGCGCTTGGCCATTCCACTAAGCAATTTACTTCATCCAGCAAATCTTCTGGCAACACCGCCTGCATAGTAACCGTTGCGGCAGCGGCATGTAATTGCTTAGAAATTTTTGCTTTACGCTCTATGGCATTCACCAAAACATAGTTCGCGCGTAGTGCATCCACATAACTTTCAGGGCTGGCAATATCAAATACAGCCGGCGCATGAAAACGATGGCCACGCGATTGCCGGCCAGCCTTCAAACCGAGCACCTGCATAGGCACTACAACTGTTCCGAACAGGGCGACTAACCAATGCACTGGCCGCACGAATTGCTCTTCACGATTCCCCCAGCGCATAGGCTTTGGAATCGGTAAGGCTTTAATTGCTTCATTTACTATATCGGGCAATAAATCAACCGTTAAGCTGCCGGCGCGTTCACTGCGCGCTACAAAACGCTCGCCTTTGGCATCGGTGGTTTTTTGCAGTTGGCTAACTTCCAAATTATTTTTCTTGGCAAATGCAAAAAGTGCCGCTGTGGGCTCACCAATTGCATCAAGCGCAATATTGGCATATGGGCCGAACACTTCCGCATGTTGCGTGGCTTGCTCGGCGTTCACAGCGTCAATACGCACCGCCAAACGACGCGGTGAATACAATGCTTGCGTAGAATTCAGCGAGAATGCAATGCCGCGCTTTGTAAGCCCAGCCGAAACGCCCTCAGCAAATGCTTGTGCTAAGCCTGCCAAAGCTTTCGGTGGCAATTCTTCGGTGCCAAGTTCAATCAATACCGATTGCGTGTTCATGCTTGGCCCGCCTTTAAATTTGGAAAGCCAAGTTTCTCGCGTTGTGCATAATAGGCTTCCGCCACTGCGCGCGATAGTGTGCGCACGCGCAGGATGTAACGCTGCCGTTCAGTCACCGAAATGGCGCGTCGGGCATCCAGCATATTGAAACTGTGCGAAGCTTTGCATACTTGCTCGTAAGCTGGCAATGGCAGGCCCACTTCAACCAACTTTAAGGCTTCTTTCTCGCAAGCATCAAAGCGATGAAATAATTCGGCCACATCGGCATGTTCAAAATTGTAGGTGCTTTGTTCCACTTCATTTTGATGATACACATCGCGATAGGTAACTATGCCATTTGGGCCGGTGGTCCAGACCAAATCGAATACGTTATCGACATTCTGCAAATACATTGCCAAGCGTTCCAGGCCATAGGTGATTTCGCCAGTGACTGGTTTGCATTCCAAACCGCCGGCCTGCTGGAAATAGGTGAATTGGGTTACTTCCATGCCATTCAACCACACTTCCCAACCCAAGCCCCATGCACCAAGCGTTGGCGACTCCCAGTTGTCTTCCACAAAACGCAAATCGTGTACTAAAGGATCAATCCCGAGCGCTTTCAGGGAATCCAAATACAATTCCTGGATATTGTCAGGGTTTGGCTTCAGCACCACTTGGTATTGATAATAGCGTTGCAAACGATTGGGATTGTCGCCATAACGGCCATCGGTTGGGCGCCGGCA
>JAYTOD010000007.1:0-16857 GCA_043747995.1 Arenimonas sp. | reverse complement strand
TTGAGGCCGGCAGTCTTGATTTCAACATCAAATTATCGCCTTTGTTATTTCGCAACGTGCACAGTAATTTTGTCAATGCAAAACATGTTCGCATTTACCTACCGAAAGACGATACGCCATTCGAATTTCCGCGCTGGCCTGAAAGCTTGCCGTCTTTAGACTTGCCTGTTAGCGTTATGCTAAAAAAACTGCATGTTGAAGATATACAGTTTTTCAAAGACAAGGTTTTGGTGTATGCGCTGAATACACTTGATGGCGGACTGCACCTTAAGCCAGGCTCCTTGCAGCTTAACAACATCAAAGCACAATCTGCTGATGGCACTATCAGTTTAAGTGGTTATTATCAGCCCAAGCATGGCTTCGCAACAAAACTTAAAGGCGGCGTGCGCTTGAATGTAGCAGGTGCTAAACCGTCGCAAACTTTGCATTTCAGCGCCGATGGTAATGCCACGCGTTTTTTACTTGATATACAGGGCGCTATGCCAGAGCCAATTAGTATCCGCTGGCAATTGCAAGATAAAGACCAGAAACCGTTTTGGTTTTTGAGCGCCAGCACTGAGCGCTTCGAGCCGCGCTTGCTCGGCTTGGTTGATGAGCATGCGTATCGCGTTCAGTTAGCGGCCTCAGGCAATGATAAGAGTACCCAACTGGCGGGAGAGCTGAGCCGTGATGCTGAAACAATCGTTATCACCCCATCCAACTTGTCGCTACACAACGAAGACATTCAAGTAGATAAACTGCAAGTGGTGTATGGCGGTGGGCTATTTACTGCAACCGGTTCATTGAGCGCGGGCGAGGCCATTTCTAGTAAAGGCTTAAAGCTGACCATTGAGAATTTTACCTTACCCATTGCAGAGCAGGATGTTAGCGTTAAACAGCCGCCGGTTGTTCTCAATAGTCAGCTCGCACTATCAGGCACTTTGCAAAAATGGACCCTTAATGCAACCGGCGATTTATTACGTGGCAAAGAATCAGCAAAATTCAGTTTAGCCGGCACCGGCAGCCAAGAGGCTATTCGCTTATCGGCTATAAATGTTAAAACTGACAAGGGCGGGCTCGCTGGCAAACTGCAAGCGCAATGGCAGCCAGCACTAGAAGTCACTTTTGAAGGTAGCTTAAATCAATTCGATCCAAGCTATTTTTACGCAGAGTATCCCGGTGCAATAAATGCTGATCTGAAATTTTCCGCCAAACAACCTAAAGATAAAGCATGGCAAGGTGCACTTAGTATTAAAAAATTGGGCGGTCAATTGCGGGCTCGTGCGCTTGCTGGGCAAGCCGATATTCAATTTGAAGGACTCAAGATTGCCGGTAATGCCGATCTTAAAGCAGGCAGTTCTCATCTATTATTAAAAGGTCAAGACGGTACGCAATTAGATGTAGCCGCGCAATTTCTGCCATTAAATCTTAGTGATATTAATCCAACATGGGCTGGAGTGGTTAATGGTAAGGTTTTGTTAAAAGGCTCCCGTGCCAATCCGCTGTATGACGTGCAATTACTGGGTGAAAACCTGGCGCTGCTCGAATATCGCATCCAACGCCTTAGCCTGCAAGGCAATACAATTTCTGGCAACCGTACACAACTACAAGCAAATGGTGTCGTAGTTAGTGGCCAAAATATTGAGCAGCTGCATGTAGAGTTAACCGGTAAACTGAGCGATGCGCAGCTGGTGGCAAGTATTCAAGCCACAGATTTAAGGGCGGACAGCACCGGCCGTTTGCAGTGGAATGATACCCAGCAAACTTATAATGCAAAATCATTTCAGCTCCAAGGTAAGGATTTTGGACATTGGCTATTGCAAGCGCCCATGCAAATTCAGTTGGCTAACGATAGCTATAAATTCTCGGCATTTTGTTTGGCAAATAGTAGTCATTCTGGGCGTGTCTGTGCTCAAGATACCGGCACTGCCATTGCTATTGATGGTCAAGATTTCCCGCTTTTCCTGCTTGAACCATGGCTAAATAACGCTGGCAAGGAATTTACCTACAATGGCAGTGCCAGTTTAGACGGCGAGTTGCCGAAGAATTTCTCATTGACGGGTTCTGGCTACGTCAACCTGCAGGTGCCAATATTGAAAATTGGTGTCAAATCGAATACCGACAATGAGATAGCTCGTATTGAAGCGGTAAGCATACAAGCCAAGTGGCTTGCTCAGCGAATCTCAGCCAATTTAAGTGCCAAACTACCGCAACAGGGCTTCATTGAAGGGCATTTAAATACAGGGGTTACAGAAAATGCGCCTTTATCGGGAGAGCTTAGAGCGCAGATAGTCGATTTAGATTGGCTCGAGCTATTTTCATTGGATATTGCCCAGCCCAAAGGACATATCAGCGGCGATTTAGTGCTGGCTGGCACGCGTGCTGAGCCGCTCATTAATGGCTCGTATGTATTGAAAGATTTTAATGTACAGATTCCTGCTTTGGGTTTAAAACTCAATGATGGTCAATTAACAGCAAAAAGTACCAATAACTTGGCCTTATTGATTAAAGGTTCAATTAAATCTGGTGAAGGCAGAATGGCAATCACCGGATTATGGGATCCGGCCGATCAATTAGAGCAACCGATAAATCTACGTTTGATTGGTAAAAATTTCGCATTGGCAGATACGCCAAATATGCAGCTAACAGCAAATACCGATTTAATCTTAACGTATGAAAAAGGTATTTATGCCATCGATGGCAGTCTTGATTTACTCAAAGGGCTGATAAATTTAGAGAGTTTAGACACTGAAATTGCCATCTCCAATGATGTGGTCGTAATCGATCCAGTGCCTGAGAAATCTAATCGTGATTTGCTTAAGCTTGGCTTGAAACTAAAGGTGAATGTTGACGAACAGGTAAAAGTGAATGGTTTTGGTTTAATTGGCAATGCATCAGGCAATCTGGTGGTTAATAGCCCATATGACAGCCCAACTAAATTAACTGGAACACTTAAGTTATTGGGTAAGTACGAATCATATGGTCAAAAACTGCAAATTAAACGTGGCGATTTAATCTATAACAATAGCCCTATAACTGAGCCACGTTTGGATGTGTTGACTGAGCGTTTTATTGAAGACGAAGACATTACTGTCGGTCTAGAAATTACCGGTTATGCCTCAAACCCAAAAACACGCATAGTTTCTGATCCAAGTATGACTGATTCTGAAGCCCTTTCTTGGTTGTTGTTTGGGCGGCCACTGAATGCCGTGAATTCTAGCCAAGCGCAATCCATCAATACTAAATCCATGGCGCTCAATGCGGGTGGTACTTTGTTGGTGGGCACTTTGGGCAAGCAAATTGGCTTGGATCAAGCGTCAATTTCAGACTCCAGGGCATTGGGCGATTCAACCTTAACCATCGGCAAGCAGTTGTCGCCGAAGTTTTTTGTCAGCTACGGTGTCTCTTTGCTTGGTATTGGCCAAATTATCACCTTGAAATATTTATTACATAAGGGCCTAGATATTACGATTGAGACCGAGCAAACGGATAAACGTGAACAAACATCTGCAGCACTCAACTGGCGTAAATGATGATGGACACGTATGCCAACAGCATCCGCTTAAGCGTTGCCCCCATGATGGATTGGACCGACCGGCATTGCCGCGTGTTTCATCGCTTGTTAGCACCGCATGCACGTTTGTACACCGAAATGGTACATGCGCAGGCGGTGTTATTCGGCGACCGACAACGTCTGCTCGGCTTTGATGCCAAGGAACATCCTTTAGCTTTGCAACTTGGCGGCAGCAACCCAACACATTTAGCGCAGGCTTGCGTCATCGCACAAGACTTTGGTTATGATGAAGTAAATTTGAATGTCGGCTGCCCGTCGGATCGTGTGCAGGCAGGGCGCTTTGGTGCCTGTTTGATGAAAGAGCCAAACGTGGTGGCGGAATGCATACAGGCCATGCAACAGGCGGTACGCATTCCAATCACAGTTAAGTGCCGCTTAGGTGTGGATGAACACGAACACTATGACACTTTCCGTTATTTTATAGATGCGGTGGCCGGCATTGGTTGCCAAGAATTTATTGTGCATGCCCGTAAAGCTTGGTTAAGTGGCTTAAGCCCAAAAGAGAATCGGGAAATCCCGCCTTTGCGCTACGATTGGGTATATCAATTAAAACAACAACGGCCCAATTTGCGCATCATACTCAATGGCGGCTTAGTTGAAATTGAGCAATGCCAAGCAGCCCTGCAATTGCTTGATGGGGTGATGATTGGTCGTGCGGCGTTTCAAGAACCATATCGCTTACATAAAATTCATGCAGCATTGTTCAATACTGCTATTCAATCACGTAGTGATCTACTGTTACAACTTGAGCCATATGTTGCTCAACAATTGCAGCAAGGCGTGGCTTTGAAGCATATCAGTAAATGCCTGTTAGGCTTATTCCATGCCCAGCCTGGCGGCCGATTGTTCAGGCAGATATTAAGTCTAGAAGCGCCATCACCGGCAGCGGATTGGCGGGTTATTCGTAAAGCGCTGGCACAAACTGAAATAGGCCTTACCGAATGATTACGCGCGATATTGAGCAATTTTTTGCCTTGGCACGAACGCTCGATACCGATTTTGGCCCGGCCTGTGCAAACGCTGTGTTTATGGTTAGCCCAGTTGGCTTTTCGCTTGCCGAGCAATCAGCCCGCGATAATCGTTACATGCAGATGCATCAGGTGGTGAATGTCGAATCAGCAATAGCTGAACATCAAGCCTTGCAGTTAGCGATACAGCCATATTGCCCGGTTATTTGTTTTGCTGGCGACGCGCAAATGCCGGATGCGGTATTTCCAAATAATGTATTTGCCACCACCGCAGGTAAAAGTATTATCGGCCATATGCGCCATCCGGTGCGCCAGCGTGAAGCCCTGCGTATGGATATCCGTCAGTTTTTCACTGACGTCTTATCCTATCAAGAAATCGATCTTAGCCAGCAAGCGGGCATTTGCGAATTAACTGGCTCAATGGTTATTGATCGTGCCCGAGGTTTAGGCTTTTGTGGTTTAAGCGAGCGTTGCGATGCCGAAGGTGCGGCAGCCATGCACAAAGCCTTTGGCTTGCGCGCCACCTTGATGTTTGAATTGGCCGAAGGCGAGTATCACAGCAATGTGGTGTTGAGCATTCTCGCTTCACGCGCGTTAATTATTGCTCCTTCCGGCTTTGCTAATAGCAAAGTAGCTAATGCAATTGCAGATTTTTACCAGCCAGCCGTGATTGAAATTAGTGCTGTCCAAAAAGCAGAATTTGCTGCGAACTGCATTTCACTAACTCAGCAAGTCGTTTTTATGAGTTCGCGTGCTGAACACTGCTTAAGCGCAGCGCAGCTTGCCACATTGCATGACTTGGGATTTGCGATTCACGTTGTGCCGATGCCAATGTTAGAATTGGCTGGCGGTTCATTGCGGTGCTGTGTTGGGGAAGTCTTTTAAGTACGTTCAGAACAAATTCACCTATTCCATGTCAAACTAACTTTTCTTTAACAAGCTCGGCTTACTTAAGATGCAATTTCCAGTGCGTACATTTTCTGTTTTTTTTGCCCTTTCTTGCTCGCAGTTAGTCTTCGTGCACAGCAGCTATGCCAAGCAAAGCAAAGAGTCTAATCAGGCCCAAAAGCTTGAAGCAATTGTCAACGCCCCTCAAAAGCAGGCAACTGATTCCGCTCGAAACTCACGTGCGAGTTTGCCAAATGCCAAAGAACAATTGAGTACGAGCACCATTTCACGAACTATTACGCTTAAACAAGTTGAACGACAAACTGGCGGTAAAGTCATCGGATCTAAGCCGATTGATGTTCAGGGCCGCCAGCTTAATCAAATTAAAATGCTTTTGCCCAACGGCCGAGTGGTTATTCACCAGCAATTATTTGACGAACAAGGCCGTTCAGTAGAAACTGTTAATGATGAAGACGACAATCCTGATCTCAGGAATAAATCTACAGATCAATAACCTTTACTCTGAAAGAGGATGAGCAATGCGTATTTTGTTAGTGGAAGACGAAGCGCCACTTAGAGAAACACTCGCGGCGCGTTTAAAACGTGAAGGCTTTGCGGTAGACACTGCCAGTGATGGCGAAGAAGCCTTATTTCATGGAAAAGAAATCCCCTTTGATATTGCAGTTATTGATTTAGGCTTGCCTAAAGTATCTGGAATGGATGTGGTTAAGGGCTTGAGAGATGCGGGGCAAAAATTCCCAATCATTATCCTAACCGCGCGTTCAAGTTGGCAAGATAAAGTGGAAGGCCTGAAATATGGCGCGGATGATTATTTAGTAAAGCCATTTCATGTGGAAGAATTGTTAGCGCGCATTAATGCGTTGTTGCGTAGGGCGGCAGGTTGGAGCAAGCCAAGCTTGGAGTGTGGGCCAGTGAAGCTTGATTTAGCTTCTCAGAAAGTATCAATTAACGATGCGCCAACAGATTTAACCAGCTATGAATATAAAGTGTTGGAATATTTGATGTTACATGCCGGTGAGTTGGTATCTAAAGCGGATTTAACTGAACATATCTATCAGCAAGATTTTGACCGTGATTCCAATGTCTTGGAAGTGTTTGTTGGTAGGTTGCGCAAAAAGCTAGATCCTGAAGGGAGTTTGAAACCGATTGAAACGGTGCGCGGCCGGGGCTACCGCTTCGCTATTCCACGCAACGAATAGTCTAGTGATTACAAAATGAGTGCTATGCGCCGTGCCTTATCCTTGCATGCGCGACAATTGATTGCCGCAAGTTTAGGACTAATTGCTTTTCTTGGGCTTACTGGTATTGCGCTTGATAAAGCTTTTCAAAGCTCGTTAATCAATAATCTTGAACAACGCATGTTGCGCTATGCAAGCGTGTATTGGAATGCCGTTGAGCTTGACAATCTAGGCCACTTAGATAGAACGCAAATGGATAATTCACCTGATGCGCGCTTTAATAATTTTCGCAGTGGCTTGTACGCACAAATTGAAGGCAAAAACGTTAGCTGGCAATCACAATCAGTTGCTTTATTTAGCTTACCTAAAATTCCAGCTGGGGAAATTGGTCAAGCTAATTTTTCTGGCCCAAGCATACTGCAAACAGGTGAAGATTCAAGCATCAATGCCTATCAATATACAGCTACCAGTGAGTTTACAACTGCAAATGGCCCAGTAGCATTAACGTTACGCATATATGAAAGTGAAGATGAAGTATTTAAGCAAATTAAAGAATTTCGACAATCTGTATGGGTATATCTAGGCATAGCTGGGATATTGTTAGTTTTTGTGCAGATAATTATACTGCGCTGGAGTTTACAGCCGCTTAGAACGCTTGAATTTGACATGCAGTCACTTCAATCTGGCAAACAGCAACGCTTATCTAGCGCCTATCCTTTAGAGCTTAATCCCATTGCAAATAGTATCAACGCGTTAATTGACAGTGAGCGTAGCAATCTTGAAAGTAGTCGCAATACATTAGCCGATTTGGCGCATAGTTTAAAAACACCGCTTGCAGTATTGCAATCACAAATTGAGAATGATTCAGACTCAAGTTCGTTCAAAATGGATGTGTCCAAACAAGTGTTGCGCATGAACGATATTGTTTCATATCAGCTGTCGAGAGCGGCGCGTTCTGGACATGCCTTATATTCTGCGCCAATTGATGTTTTGTTACATGCTGAAAGCATTGTACAAAGTTTGGAAAAGATCTACCAAGCAAAAAGCATTTATTGTGAGTTTGAGATTGATGCAAAATCACAGTTTTCGGGTGAGCTTGGGGATTTACAGGAGCTTTTAGGTAATTTTCTTGAAAATGCATTCAAATGGGCAAACAAGCGTGTTTTGTTAACGGCTAAGCCAATTTATGTACCTGCCGCAAAACGACCCGGTCTTTTAATCGTTATTGAAGATGACGGATTAGGCATCGCTAATGAGGACATAACAAAAATCCTGCAGCGCGGAGTTCGCGGAGATGAGCGAGTACAAGGCCATGGCATCGGCATGGCTATCGTTCAAGACATTATTAAGTCATATCATGGTGAGTTAACGGTAGATCGTTCTGAAGAGCTTGGCGGGGCGCGTTTTACTATTACACTGCCGTGTTTGTCTTAACGGAACATGCCAGGAATAACACGATGCCAGCGCGGTAATTTGTTGCTTTTGGACTTCTTAAGCACTTGAATGTCTGGTTTATTGGCAGTGCTTTGGGGGAAATACTGGGCTATTGCAAGGGAATGGTTGGGTGTTGTTAGTGCCATAAAACGGGAGTTGATAATAAACATAGCGCATATTGCTGCGATGATGATTAGAGATTTCATGACACGCCCCAATTGTGTATTCACTAGTTTAGATGCATTAGTTGTTAAAAAGGTTGCAAGAATCATGGCAGTAGATTAAAAATGACTGTCGCAATTGTTTTTCCATCTATATGGTTAATAAAAAAATAACATAATGAATGCACAAATCCTTACGTCAAATCCACTCGTCATTCGGGCTCCGATGTTGCGTCGCGCATTAATTTCAGGTATGCGCCGTGTTATTGCGCAACGAGATTATTTAAATAAAATAAATGTGTTTCCGGTGCCTGATGGTGATACCGGCAGCAATATGGCATTTACCTTAGGTTGCGTACTTACTGGCCCATTAAGTTGTAAATCACATAGCATAGGCGATTTACTGCGGCGTGTTAGCGAACATGCAATTGATGGTGCGCGGGGTAATTCTGGTGCAATTTTAGCGCAATTTTTTACAGGAATTTCGGAACGCATTGGACACTTACATGTGGCCAGTTTACGGCAGATGAGTGAAGCCATTTTGCATGGCGCAAATTCAGCAAGACTAGCACTGTCAGACCCAAAAGAAGGAACGATACTTAGTGTTATTTTGATTTTTGCAGAATCATTACAGCGTACGCCTTCGCATTTTCATTTCCAGCAGTGGTTTCAAATCGCACTGCATAGCGCCAAGAAGGCATTAGCCAATACGCCGAATCAATTGCCAGTATTAAAGAAAGCGGGAGTTGTGGATGCCGGGGCCCAAGGCTTTGTGGATATGCTTGAGGGCATCTTTCAATTTATTCAAGATGGTCAAATTGAATTAGATGACGAATGTGAAAATTATAATGCTGATTTGGAAGTTGCTAGTGCGCATCACGAATTAGCCGAATGTGATACTGAGCATCGCTGGTGTAGTGAGTGTCTACTACTTGGTGATGGTCTAGATAAAACAGGTTTACGAGCAGCGCTAAGCGATCTAGGCTCTTCGTGTGTGGTGATTGCCGGATCTTCATCACGCGTACGCTTACATGCGCATGTTAGTAATCCGATGCAATTATTCGAAATTGCTGGGCAGTTTGGCCGTGTTGAAGCCACTAAAGCAGATGATATGCAAGCTCAAGCGCGTACCGCAGCGGGTAGTCAAAGTGTGGTGATTATTACCGATACCTCTGCAGATATTCCTGAGTCGCTCTCCGAGCAGTTCAATATTCATTGGGTACCACTTCGCATCAGTTTTGGTGAAAAAGATTATTTAGATAAAATTGGTTTGAGCACTTCAGATTTTTACCATAAGCTACGCACTGAAATTGTTTTACCAAAAACAAGCCAACCATCACCAGGTGATTTCCGACGACAATTCGAATTTTTATTGTCACACCACCCACACCTTGTTTATGTGGGTATATCAGCTGCCGTGTCGGGCACCATACAGTCAGCAGAAGCTGCCGCAGCACGCGACAATGCAAAGCGTATTAAAGTATTTGATACGGCTAACGCCGCAGGCGGCCAAGGCTTGTTAGTCATTGCAGCTGCAGAAGCGGCACAAGCGGGAAAGTCAGCAGATGAAATAGTGCATCAACTTATGGCGCTGCGCCCTGTTACACAAACATGGGCAATGACTGCAGATATTAGCCATGTGGTGCGTGGCGGGCGAGTTCCTGCTTGGGTCAAGCCGATTATCCAATTTCTCGGTGTTACTCCCATTGCGAAGGTAACGCCTGAGGGCAAGTTGACGGTGAAAAGTGGCTTGTTCGGTAAACACCATGTTGTGCGTCGATTTGCTAAGTATGTTGCCAAACATATTGATCTTAGCCAGCGCTATCGGGTTATTATTGGCCATTGTGATGATTTAGCGTCTGGGCAACTATTGTTACAAGAATTTTGCGCTCTAATAAATTGTGAGCAGGCTTGGTGTGTTGAAACAGGGCCTGCCGTTGGGGCACATGCTGGGCCGGGCGCGTTAGTGATTTCATTTCAACCTGTTTTAGAGGAAGCGTAATCATGCTTTGGGTGCTAATTGGTTTAGCCTACCTATTGGGATCAATATCCGGCAGTTTATGGGTTGGTAAAATATATGCGGTTGATATTCGCACTCAAGGTAGTGGTAATGCCGGCGGCACCAATGCCTTTCGCACACAAGGGCTTAAATTTGCCTTGGCAGTGGTCGTCATTGATATTGGTAAAGGATTAATGGCCGCCTATATTGCGCAACGTCTATTGCCAGCGACAAACCATGCGCCATTTATTGCATTGTTTGCCGCTGTTATTGGTCATATTTGGCCCATCTTTCATGGCTTTCGTGGCGGCAAAGGCGCGGCAACCTTGGTCGGTGGGCTTATCTTAATCTGGCCGCAAGCACTGGGTTTGTTCATCGCTGTCTGGTTGCTGTGCTTACTACTAAGCGGCTATGTGGGACTATCCACGGTATTGGCGGCAATCAGTTTAGTGCTTAGTGCGTATGTGTTTGATGGCAGTACAAACCAATGGTTTTTTGCAATAGGTTCAGCACTTCTGATCACCTTCAGTCATCGCAGTAATTTGCAGCGCTTAGTGCAAGGCACTGAATCACGCTTCGAGAAGGCGCGAATTTTAGGGCGTTTGTTGTTTCCGCGCCATGGATAATACCGCCTTGCTCAAGGCCTTGATTGCTGGGCCAAAAACCGGTAATGAATTGGCTGAAAAGCTGGGCATGTCGCGTGCCGCTGTGTGGAAACGGGTTGAACACTTGCGCGCGCAGGGCCTTGATATAGCAGCAGTTGAGCACGAAGGTTATGTGCTCAACAATCCAATCGAGCTCTTAGACAGCACGAAAATTCGTGCGCTCTTGTCAAATCAACAAAATCGTGATATCAGCAATCTGCATATTGATTTTCAGACAGGCTCTACGCAGCAAAATGCATTGGCCGGTAATACACCCGAACAGGGCGTTGTGGTCTGGCTAGCTGAAAGCCAAACAGCTGGAATGGGTAGGCGCGGCAAGGTGTGGCAATCTCCACCGATGAGCAATATTTATTGCAGCCTTAATCGGCGTTTTGCCTGTTCTATTTCGGCCTTATCGGGGTTTAGCCTGGCGGCAGCGGTTATATTGGCTGAATCTTTACAGCGCGTTTGTTCAACAGGTAATCTGCATGTAAAGTGGCCAAATGATATTTGGCTGGATGGCAAAAAATGCGCTGGCTTGCTTATTCAAGTGCGTGGTGAGGCCAATGGCCCATGCGATGTGACGCTTGGTTTCGGCATCAATGTGCACATGTCTGAACAGGCGGGGCGCGGAATCGATCAAGCATGGACTATACTTGCTGAGCACAGTGCCATACCCTTAAATAGAAATACCCTCATAGCCGGCATACTGGCCGATCTATTGCTGGGTTTAGACCAATATCAGGCACATGGGTTATCGGTATTTATAGGGCGTTGGCGGGCTTTGGATGGACTTCTAGATCAGCCTGTTTCATTAACAACAGGAACAAGCAGTATACATGGTGTGGCGCGAGGCATTGACCAAGATGGCGCGCTACTGGTTGAACACGATCAGCTCATCAACCGTTACCATAGTGGTGATGTGAGTGTTAGGGTGATACATGGCTGATTGTTTAATTGATAGCGGTAATACACGGGTAAAATTTGCACGTCGCGAAAGTTGGCAATGGCAGACCATAGGTATTGTTGACTTTGATGAGCCGTTGTTTGTTGAGCGATGTTTAGAAATTATTAGTACCGAAAATTTTCAGCAAGTCTTTTCAGCGTCGGTAAGTAAAGGCTGGCGAGCTGAGCGTTTTGCACAGCTTTTGGCCAATATTCGCTTACCGGTATTGCAGATTGAAACCTTAAGTCAAATAGGACGCTTGCAAATTGCGTATCTTCAACCAAAACAATTAGGTGTCGATAGATTCTTAGCATTGCTCGCAGCTAGTGAGCAAGAAGTTGCGTGCGCTATTCTTTCGTTAGGTTCAGCAATCACCTTAGATATTCTGGATGCAGAGGGTGTGCATCGCGGCGGCATCATAGCGCCAAGCCCTGAGTTTCAATGGACAGCAATGCGCGATCATTTTCCAGGATTATTCGAGACCAAAGGGCAGCCACAGGCGCTTGCCAATAATACTTTAGACGCTTTGGCATCGGGTATTGAGCATCAACTGCTTGGCATGGTTGAGCGGGTGATGGTTGAATCGTTCAGCACGCAGGATGCTAAATTGTTGGTAACAGGCGGAGCTGCGCAAGATTGGTTACCGCGCCTGCCAGCATATACCGAACACGCACCGGAAATTCTGTTTAACGGGATGCTGCGTTATATTGAACTCAGCGGTTTATGAATGCGTTGCGATCGATTTGCCTATTGCTAATTACCGCCAATATTGTGCTGGTGTTTTGGCAGTTCTGGCGCCCGATTGAGACACAATATGCTAAACCAGCCGCTGACCCGGATAGTCCAAGTCTGATTTTGCATCAGGAGTATCTGCAACTTGAGAACGCAAAGCAGCGGCTTGCGGCGAATGCATGCTGGATTTTAGGGCCGTTCAGCTCAGAAAAACAGATGCAGGAAGCATGGCAGTCACTTGAATATATTGCCTTGGATATGCAAAGCAGTAAAAATATTAAAGTCACTCCAGAGGGCTATCAAGTTAGCATTCCGCCAAGTATTAATGAAACAGAAGCCAGAATATTGCTTGAATCAATGCTTGCATCGGGTATCGATAGTGCTCGTCTGATTAGCGATGGCAGTTCGAAGAATGCGTTGACGTTGGGGATATTCAGTAGTTTGATTGATGCGCAGAAAAAACAAAAACTAGCCCAGGCACTTGGCTTCGAGGCTATATTGACAAGTGTTCAATCGGAAAAAACACAATGGCAAATTGTTGCCACGGTGCGGAATCAGGCGGGTTTTAAGCAATGGCAGGCAGAGCTGATACCTAGAGTGCCTGCACAACCATGCCTTCCGGAGAATCAAGTTTCGCAATAATGTATAACTGGCGTATAATAGATAATTCAAAAATGCCGGCATAGCTCAGTTGGTAGAGCAACCGCCTTGTAAGCGGTAGGTCCCCAGTTCGAATCCGGGTGCCGGCACCATTTAGCCAAAGGCTCTAGAAACACGCTGATAATACAGTCTTTTTTTGTGTTTATCGCTAAATGTCTAGTTAAACGCCCAGTAAGTTCGTTAAACTACTAGCCTGATTCACAAAGGCTACATATGAAACTCGATTACCCCAAAATTGCCTTAATTGGCGTACCCACCGACATTGGCGCCGGCCATCGCGGCGCATCCATGGGGCCAGAAGCCTTGCGTGTGGCTGGTTTGGAAAATGCCTTACGAGGGCGCGGTCTTGAAGTGCAAGATTATGGTAATTTGCTAGGCCCAATTAACCCATGGCAACCGCCAGTTAATGGCTACCGACACTTACCGGAAGTTGTGGAATGGAATCGATTAACCATGGATGCCGTGTATGCCAGCTTGATGCGCGATGAATTGCCGGTGGTGTTAGGTGGCGACCATTGTTTAGGTATCGGTTCAATTACCGCGGTTGCGCGCTATTGCCGAGAAAAAAATAAAAAACTGCGCGTCATTTGGTTAGATGCACACGCCGATTTCAATACCTGCGAAGTTACTCCGTCTGGCAATATTCATGGCATGCCAGTAGCGTGTTTGTGCGGGCTAGGGCCCGATTCATTAACGCAATTAGGTGGCAGCAAACCAGCATTATTGCCTGAGCAAATCCGTCAAATTGGCATTCGTTCGGTGGATATAGGTGAAAAACGCTTGGTTAAACGCTACGGTCTGGATATTTACGATATGCGTCATATTGATGAATGGGGCATGAAAAAATCCATTGAAGCGGCGCTTGAAGGTATTGATGAAAATACCCATCTACATGTCAGTTTCGACGTCGATTTCCTTGACCCTGATATTGCGCCAGGTGTTGGCACCACCGTTCCTGGCGGCCCGAATTATCGCGAGGCACAGCTGGTGATGGAAATAATTGCCGATACTGGGCTAATGGCCTCTTTAGATGTTGTTGAATTAAATCCAGCTTTCGATGAGCATAATCGCACCGGTATTTTGGCAGTTGATTTAATTGAGAGTTTGTTTGGTAAGTCCACCTTGATGCGTTATTGATCTTTTACTTTTGGAGTATTTATGAAAAAGTTGACCGTTATAATTTTATTGGGTTCATTGGTATTATTACTGTCTGCGTGCAATACCATTCGCGGTGTTGGTAAAGATGTGCAAAAAGCCGGCGAAGTGGTTGAGGATGCAGCGAGCAAAAAATAATACTGATGGCAATTCAACGTGTTTTAACAGGCATCACCACATCCGGAACACCACATCTGGGTAATTATGCGGGTGCTATTCGGCCTGCGATTACAGCCAGTTTGCTTGCCGATGTGCAAAGCTTTTATTTTCTGGCCGATTACCATGCTTTGGTCAAAGTGCAAGATCCAGCGCGTGTGCAACAATCAACACTGGAGATTGCTGCCGCGTGGCTGGCGTGCGGATTGAATCCGGACAGAGTCTGGTTTTATCGGCAGTCAGATATTCCCGAAATACCCGAATTAACATGGCTACTAACCTGCGTTGCAGGCAAAGGCTTATTGAACCGCGCGCATGCCTATAAAGCCGCGGTGGATAAAAATACAATTGATGGTGCCGATGAGGATGCAGGCATTAACGCCGGTTTGTTTATGTATCCGGTGCTAATGGCGGCAGATATTTTATTGTTCGGTGCGCATAAAGTACCAGTGGGCAGAGATCAAGTTCAGCACATTGAAATGGCGCGTGATTTTGGTGCGCGATTCAACCATATTTACGGCGAGCATTTCACTTTGCCGGAAGCTGCCATTGAAGAATCGGTGGCCACCTTGCCCGGCCTTGATGGCCGCAAGATGAGTAAAAGCTACGACAACACCATAACGCTTTTTGCGAAACCTGCTGAACTGAAAATGCAGATTATGGGCTTGCTAACCGACTCCAAAAAACCGGGTGAACCGAAACAAGTTGAAGGCTCAGCATTGTTCCAGTTGTATCAAGCCTTCGCTAATGATTCGCAAACACAGGCCATGCGCGTGGCCTTCGACGATGGTATTGCCTGGGGCGAAGCCAAACAAATGCTATTCGAAACCATTGATGCGCAGATTGCACCCATGCGCGAGCACTACAACACGCTGTTGGCAAAGCCTGAGCGTATTGAAGAAATTCTGCAAGCAGGCGGCCTGAAAGCACGCGCCATCGCCACGCCATTTATGAAAGAACTACGGCATTCGGTGGGTTTGCGCGATTTGCGCAGCAAAACTGAAAC
Organism: Arenimonas sp.; assembly: GCA_043747995.1. Lineage (GTDB taxonomy): Bacteria > Pseudomonadota > Gammaproteobacteria > Xanthomonadales > Xanthomonadaceae > Arenimonas. Next base: position 1,356 of record JAYTOD010000007.1, on the reverse strand, counting down.
GAAAATTACCAATGATGAAAAACCAGCCTTGCCGGTATTCAAGCAATACCGCGAGAAAGACGGCAAGTTTTATTTCAAATTAAACCACGCCAATGGCAATACCTTGCTGCAGAGCAAAGGATTCGATAATCCGCGCGAGGCGGGTGCTTTTCTAGCCAAAATTAAAGCCGAAGGCAAAGCCGCGTGGCATGTGCTCAAAGAAGTTTCCGAACTCGCCGAGTTAGCCGAAGAAAGCCATGTGCTCGACGCGCTGGAAGCGATGTTTCAGGATGCGGTTGAGGCGATTTAACGCGCCCGCTGCAAATCATCAATCATCGCTTTCAAAAAGCGCGCGGCTTCGCCGCCAGTTGCAGCGCGGTGGTCGAAGGTTAGCGAAATGGGCATCATCCGGTGTGTTTCCATGCCGCCCAAGACCGGCACCACGGCATGATATAAGCGCCCGGTGCCAACAATGCACACGCATGGCGGAACAACCACAGGCGTAGCGTATTTTCCGGCAAACACACCAAAGTTGGAGAACATAAGTGTGTAGCCGCTGAGTTCTTCCGGTGGCAAGCTGCGGTTTTTCACGCCATCGCGCAGGCGGTTCAGTTCACTGCGGATTTGCAACGCGTCGCGGGTATCGCAATGCTTAAGTGACGGAACAAATAAGCCATCGGGTGAATCTACTGCAATGCCAATATGCACCGCACTGTGTCGGCGCAGCGTACCTTCTTTTGCATTAAGCCAAGCGTTCAAGGCCGGTTCAAATTTTGCCGCAGTAGCCAAGGCGCGAATGGTTCGCACGGTAATATCTTCACCGGCTGACCAGGCACTCAAATCGGCATCATCCATCAAGGTGGTGGGTACTACTTCGGCATGTGCGGCGCTCATGGTGCGCAGCATATTGCGGCGCACGCCACGAATTGGCTGATCGGTTTCGAAGCCCTCAGCCTCATTTGTAGGAGCGCCTTTAGGCGCGATTGGTACCTGCGATTTTATCGCGCCTAAAGGCGCTACGGGCGGTTTTGCGATAGGTGCATACATAGAAGGATTGGCAGCCGCGCTTTTCACATCGGCCATGCTGATCACACCGTCTGCGTTACTGGCGCGCACTCGGCTTAAATCGACTTTTAATTTTTTCGCCAGTGCTCGCACCGCCGGCATGGCTTTCACACCAGCAATGGCAATGGCTTGTTCACTACGCACAGCATTCGAGCTTTCCATGGCACCCACAACCGTACCTGCATCCGCGCCATCATCCGATTCTTTATCCAATGTAGGAGCGCCTTCAGGCGCGATTGATGGCGCGATAATTTCGGTCGCGCCTGAAGGCGCTCCTACAGATGTTGGTCCATGATGATGGCCGGTATCTTG
>JAYTOD010000006.1:0-3645 GCA_043747995.1 Arenimonas sp. | reverse complement strand
AATGGCGAAGCTAAACTGCAATGATCTGCTTGCGAGCAAGTGCTTTGCGTGCCTTGCATCTGCTGGGCAAAAATCTGAGCGCTGCGCTTGTCTTTTTCAGGCAAGCTAGAACAAGCCGATAGCATGAGGCAAAGAGAGATAAACAGGTTTTTTTTCATTGGATAAATTTTAACTGAAAATGAAAGCGTACTTCGTCTTTCACGCTCCAACGGTTGGCATTCATCTTAAAATCACGGCGGTTTACCACACCGTTTACTTCGATTGAACAACTTAGACCTGTACGCCGACACGTTGATGGCAAAACCTTAAACACCACGCTACGGCTAATGTCTTTGATGGTCAGCATGCCCTTGATTTCACCACCAGAAATTAGCACTTGTTCAGAAAAATCGTTCGATTGAAAATCAATTTTTTGAAAGTTTTGTGTGTCCAAAAATGCACGTGAAACGGTAGCATGTTGAACCCAATTCGGGCCACTCATCTGCAGCTCTCGAGCGTTTAAATGCACACGAACATTGCGTTTAAAATCTGGCAAAAGATTTACCTCGCCATCTACAGCTGTAAAGCGTCCTTCGGCCTTTATTGGAACACGCAGATTTACCTGAAAATGCGCTTCTGAGCGGCTGGAATCAATACGCCAAATGGACGGATTAGCAGTGATATTGGGTGCCATCAGTACCGTTGCTAGCAGCATCCATTGCCACATTTATGGCCACCAAAAATGTTCCATGGTGGCAATACCTGGCTCAAAGTCTGCATCCGCTGGAATATGCAATACCACCAAGCCAGCGGCGGGCAAGCCGCGAAAATCGCCAGATTGGCCAGAGCTGAGCAACGCAACTAATTGCTCTAAGCCGGGATTGTGGCCAACAATCATTAGCCGTGAGCATTCACGATGTTCATCGGCAACCTGCATCAGTGTGCCAGGCGTGGCGTCGTAAATACGCGGTTCTTGTCGTTGTTCAACAAAGCCGGTGACCTGCAACACTTGCTCTAAGGTTTCGCGCGCGCGGCGCGCGCTTGAGCACACAACACGATCGGGGATTTGATTATGGGCTTGTAGCCATTTGCCTGCGGCTTCGGCTTCAGCTAAGCCTTGGCGTGATAGTGGTCGGTCAATATCGTCTTGGCCAAGCCCTGCCAATTCGGCATGCGCGTGACGTAGTAAAATAAGTTCTCGCATTAGCTCACCTTTTTAATCCATTTGAACAAGGAAGCCCAATCGGCTTGATGGTTTCGTACTTGCTCGGAGTGGTAATCGAACAAAGACTTTCCTAAGGCTACCATCAACACATAGGCTTGGGTATCGCGCAATTGCGCCACTAGCGGATACGGCCAGGCCTTAATCTGCTCCATGGCCTGCTGCGAAGCGCTAGTCCATGGCTTTAAGCGATTGCCCACCAGAGCCACAGGCAATTTGCCTTTCTTCACCCGCGCATGGCCGGCTAATGAATTTAGAAATGGCACTGTGGCTTCCAGATCAATAGTGGACGGCAAAACCGGCACCAAGACTACCGAGGCCATATCGAGAAACTCCTCGAGATCATCAGCCATCGCGCCAGCTGGCGCATCCACAATCACCACCTCGGTTTGGCTGGGCAGATTCTTCTTCCAGCCTTTCCGGCTGCCATCAATTGGCAACACGGCACTTTCCAAACCAGCGCGTTTTTCACACCAATGGCTAGCGGATTTCTGCCGATCGGCATCAATTAAAACAGTTCGCTTGCCTTGCAAAGCATAATACGCCGCGAGATTGGTGGACACCGTGCTCTTGCCGGCGCCGCCCTTAGAACTTGCTACAACAATAACGTGCATAAGCCCTCCTTAAGAACTGTTACTGTACAACGAGATGGCTTTTAGGGCTAGAAGCAATGTTTACCGATTGTATGGTTGTTGGGGCAACCCTTGTGGTTGCCCGTTGGTAGGCGCGATTATTACGGGCGATTCATGTGAATTCACGGCAACGCGACCAACAATGCTGGATTATCAATTAGATGAGCAACACCCAATTAGTCTGGTTCAAGCGTGATTTACGTATACACGACCATGTGCCGCTGCGTGAAGCGGCGGCACGCGGGCCGGTTTTGCCCTTATATATTGTGGAGCCTGCGTATTGGCAAGGCGCCGATACCAGTGGCCGACAATGGCAGGTGCTGCGTGAGTCGCTGGTGGAATTGCGAGAGTCCTTGCATACACTTGGACTACCCTTGATTATTCGCCAAGGCGACGCCGTAAGCGTGTTGGAAACGCTTAGGCGTGAGCAACACATAGCGGCATTGTGGTCGCATGAAGAAACCGGCAATGCCTTCACCTTTGCCCGTGATACACGCGTGGCTGGCTGGGCAAAAGCAAATGCCGTGCTGTGGACTGAAATTCCGCAGTTTGGTGTTGTGCGCCGGCTTAAACAGCGCGGCGGATGGGTGAAGCATTGGGAATCGCATATGAACCAGCCTGTGCAGGCACTGCCAAGCACTATTGAGGCGGTACAACAATGTGAAACTAAGAATCTGCCTAGCGCACAGGAATTAGGATTGAAAGAAGATATCTGCCCACACCGCCAGCGCGGCGGCAGGAAATTGGCGCTGAAATATCTCAACAGTTTTTTTGCCGAACGCGGCTTGTCCTATCACTTCCAAATGAGTAGCCCGAATACTGCGCCGCAAGCTTGTTCGCGATTATCCGTGCCGCTTTCGGTGGGAGCAATATCTATGCGCGAAGTGCTGCAACGCACTGCCTATGAACGTGGCCGAGCCAAAAATAGCGAGCGCTACCGCGCCTTTACTGCCTTTGAAGCGCGGCTACATTGGCATTGCCATTTTATTCAAAAATTTGAATCCGAACCTGAGCTGGAATATCAAAATATGAATCGCGGCTTTGATGGCATGCGCGAGGATCAATTCAACCGGGATTATTTCAATGCATGGGCAGGTGGGCAAACCGGATTGCCATTTGTGGACGCTTGTATGCGGCGTTTGCAAGCAACCGGCTGGATTAATTTCAGAATGCGCGCCATGTTGGTGTCAGTAGCCTCGTATCAACTTTGGCTGCATTGGCCGCCCGTTGCACAGCATTTAGCACGCTTATTTACCGACTACGAACCCGGTATTCATTATCCGCAAATTCAAATGCAAAGTGGCACCACCGGCATTAATATTCCACGAATTTATAATCCGATCAAGCAATCGCAAGACCAAGACCCGCGCGGTGAATTTATTCGTTACTGGATACCCGAATTACGCCGATTGCCGAATGACATGATTCATACGCCTTGGCTTATGGATACGGACAAGCTGAAACATTTAGGTGTAACACTCGGCGAAAATTACCCGATGCCGATTATTGAGCCTGAGCAGGCAGCACGCGATGCTAAAGCAAAATATACCCAATGGCGACAACGCGATGAAACGCGCGAGCTCAGCAAAGTAGTATTGAACAAACACGGCAGCCGAAAGAAAAATCATTCCAGTTTGAATGCTGATAAACACGATGCAAAACAAACTGATTTGTTTGTTTAAGATTTAGGGGCATAGCAAGTAGCGCCCTACATTATCCTCGATCCATCGGGCTGATAACGCCACCTGCGCCACGGTTTAACACATGCGTATAAATTTGGGTGGTGGCTACGTCTTTGTGGCCGAGCAGTTC
>JAYTOD010000005.1:0-10806 GCA_043747995.1 Arenimonas sp. | reverse complement strand
TGTTCTTGGGTTGGTTTGTTATCGGTATGGCTGTGTACTACTTGTATAGCCGCAAGCGTAGCCATTTGGCGAACGGTACCAACGCTGAATAATAATCTGTATTTGTAATAAAAAACGGCGCTTAATGCGCCGTTTTTTATTCATCAGATTCCAACAATTCATCAGAATCCGAAGCGGGTAGATTTTTCTTTGATTTAGCACCCATATGACGCAGTTCATTGATGCGTCCTAGCAAATTGCCACGGCCAGTTTTAATGCGCTCAAAAGCTTTTCGATGCATGGATCCAGCCTTTTCAATGGCGTTGCCTACTTGTAGCAATTCATCGTATAGCAAGGCGAAATGATCATGCATGCGGCCGGCGGCCAATGCTATATTTTCAGCATTCTTACTGCGATTATCGAGCTTTTGAAGATGCGCTACTGTTTTACATGTAGCAAACAGGGTGCTGGGCGCAGCAAGAGCCACATTTTTATCCAAGGCGTAGTTATATAACCCAGAATCTTCCCGTACAGCATCAATAAAAGCAGCCTCGATTGGAACGAAAAGTAAAACGAAATCTAAATTACGCATACCTGGAAGCTCATCGTAATTCCTAGCAGCCAAACCATCTATGTGTCTTCGAATCGACTGTAAATGCTCTTTCATAGCTTGTTTTTTGACTTCTTTATCTTCAGTATTTGCCCAGCGTTCATAAGCAACCAATGACACCTTCGAATCGAGGACAATTGCCTTATTCTCCGGAAGAAACAACACCAAGTCCGGGCGGTTACGTTTATTATTTTCATCATTGAAAGAGAATTGCGTTTCGTAATTGATGCCCTTACTAAGGCCAGAACTTTCTAGAATACGCTCAAGCACTAGCTCGCCCCAATCCCCTTGGGTTTTATTGTCGCCTCGTAGTGCACGCGTGAGTTGATTGGTTTCAGTAGTAATCAACTCATTAAGCTGTTTGAGTGAAAATATTTCCTTAGTAGTTTCTACATGAGCCTGCCTAAATTCTTTTATTTCATTAGCCAGCGGCGAAAGCAAGGCGTCCAACTGCTCTTTATTTTGTTCTTTAAACTTAGCCGATTTATCATCGAAAATCTTCTGCGCTAAAAGTTCAAAATGCTGTTTCAAATTTGCTTCAGCATCTTTCAATAAATGCAGTTGATCGAGATAGGATTTCTCTTTCGCGGCTGAATCTGCTTCCATTGCTGAAAAGTTTATACGTAACTCATCGAGTTGCTCTGCTTTTAATCGCAGTGAATTGATTTCAGAACCCTGCGCAGCTTCACGCGCTAGCGTGCTTCCTTCGAGTTTAGAAAAATCTTGGCGAAGCACACTCAGAGCAAGGCTTTCAGTTGTTAAGGCACTATTTTCACGCTCAATGCGCAACAAGCTTGTTTCAAGCACTGATTTTTTGAGGATAATATAAACTAGTGCAATCAGCAGAAAAACGGCTAATCCAATCAAAATAACGGTAAATATGCTAAAAGTCATAAGCCAAGCTCAAAGGAAACTTGGCTTATAGTAAGTCATTGGCATCTCAATGCATGAGACTTTGTTGCAAATCTTTAGGCTTTTTTGGCCCACGCACTGCACCAGCCCGCTTTGGCCACAGAGAACCCGGCAAAAATAGCACAGCCGCCAGTTGCTGCTACAAAGAGCTGGCAATTGGCGCAATTACTACCAGGTTTAGCACCGACAGCTTTCTTAGCATCCGCCACGTATTTTAGAGCCACTGCCTGAGGATTTGCGGCGGTTAATGGTTTTAGCGCTTGTGCTAAAACTTGCTCACTAAGCATACCGGATACAAATGGAACCGCAGCCACAGCAACTAAGCCACGGACTAAAAATATACGACGGCTATTTTCTTGGCTTTTCATAACAAACACTCCTAAATTCATGAGAAAATGATTTTTGATTGAACGTGTAATATGACATGAATCATACACTTCGCTGATGTACTATTACTTAACATAAATCAAGAAACTGTGTTTTTTTCCTTTATTTTTCAATCTATTGAGAATGAATCTTATTTACCATGTTGAATAGAAAAAACCAACTCATCCAACAACTCATTGAACATACCGCGCAGCTCGCCAGTGTCGGAATGACGCCTGCGACCAGTAGTAATTTTTCAGCGCGGCTAGATAATTCGTACTGTCTTATCACCGTCAGCGGCCGCGATAAAGGCAAACTAACGCGCGATGATTTTATGGAAGTCGATATGGATGGCACTGCCGTAGATGCCTCACAAACATCATCGGCAGAAACCTTATTGCATACGCAAATATATCAGCTTCGCCCAGAGGCTAATGTAGTTTTGCATACACATTCTCTGGCACAAACATTACTGTCGATGCGCTTTGCACAAGCAGGCAAGATTGAATTTTCGGGCTATGAATTGCAAAAAGCTTTTAGTGACATTAAAACCCACCAAAGCTGTGTATGCTTGCCAATTGTGGAGAATTCGCAAGACATGCTTGCGTTATGCGAAAGCGTGCAGCCTCTATTTGAACAAGCCAATTTCTGGGGCTATTTAATTGCCGGGCATGGCATTTACACCTGGGGCAAAGACATGCTGGAAGCACGGCGACATCTGGATGCCTTTGAATTTTTGTTGCAGGCCGAATTAACTAAACTGAGTTTTAAATCATGAGCCGTTTACGCATTTTCCCCGATGACAACCCAAATAATGTGCTATTTGAAAGCGAGCAGGCAGAGGCGATACGCGACCAATTGGCACAAGTTGGTGTGGGCTTTGAACAATGGCCAACGCGTGCGTTAGCCGACGATGCCAGCAACGAAGAAATACTAGCCAGCTATAAAACGGAAATCGATACATTGGTCACCGAGAATGGTTTTAAAGCTGTGGACGTGGTTAGTATCAATCCTGAACATCCCGAGCGCGAGGCCATGCGGGCTAAATTTCTCAATGAACACCAGCATAAAGAAGATGAAATACGTTTCTTTGTGCGCGGCTCAGGCTTATTCACCCTTCACATCAATGATAAAGTTTACGAAATACGCTGTGAGGCGCAGGATCTTATCCGTGTTCCAGATGGCACCAAACATTGGTTTGATATGGGCCCTGCTCCATGCTTCACAGCCATTCGTTTTTTTACCGAAGCCGATGGCTGGGTGGGTTATTTCACCGATTCAGATATTGCATTGAGGTTTCCGCGCTTTGAAAATGCCCAGCATTCGGTACGCGCAATCGTCACTGATATTGAAGGTACCACTAGTTCGATTTCGTTTGTGCGCGATGTACTGTTTCCGCATGCACGCGCCGCCTTGCCGCTGTTCATTAAAGCGGAGCATAGCAAACCGGAAGTTGCTTATTGGTTAGCACGTATTGCTGAACAGAAATCACTCTCTATAAATGACTTGGATGGCATTATCGCCGTGCTGATTACATGGATTGATGCAGATGTTAAAGATACCGCTTTAAAAGCGTTGCAAGGCATGCTGTGGGCGGATGGCTATGCAAAGCACAGCTACCGTGCACCGATCTACGCCGATGCCTTTGCACAGTTGTCAGGCTGGCATGAGCGCGGCATACCGCTGTATGTGTACAGCTCAGGCTCAGTGCCTGCGCAAAAACTATTTTTTTCATTTAGCGAGTACGGCGATACTAGCGCTTTATTTTCCGACTATTACGATACCGAAATGGGTGGCAAACGCGTTGCCTCAAGCTACGCAGCCATAGCCAAAGACATTGGTTTTAAACCTGGTGAACTTTTATTTCTATCCGATATAGTTGAGGAATTAAATGCAGCGCGCGAAGCTGGCTGGCAAACGGTATTGGTTGACCGCTTAAATGATTATCCAACACCGCGCGTTCAACAAAGCAATGGCCATCAGCGCGTTACCCAATTCAGCGCTATCGTATTATAACGAGCAATGTTTTACAAAATTCACTGTATTACTAAAGCGCAGCCTTGGCAGCCATTAACAATTTTCCATGCTCAACCAATTCAACCATATGCTGCACTTCACCATCCATGGCGCGGTCAGTTCGCATAAAGGCGATATCAGTACGCAATGCCTCAAACGCCGCCAACACTGCATTACCGGGAACAAATTGCTTAGCCGCAGCTAACTCGGCGCGCAGCGCCTCAACTTCTTGGATGAATGCCGAGTAATCTGCATCGGTTGCCAATGGTGCAAAGTTAATTTTCTTGGCGAGTTCACTAACACTAAATTCTGATGCTAATTTACAGGCCGCTTTAATCATTTCCTTACGAAACTCTAAGGCCTGCGCCGCTGTATACATTTCCAAGGCAATTACTTTTGCTAAATCATGACTCATATCCAGCACATGACGGGCTTCGTTGGCGCCCATCGACACATGATCTTCGGCATTTGCACTGGTTGGGATGGAGTAAACCGAGGCTGGGTGCGCACGCGTTGCTAAATCATTCACAATAGCGGCGGCGGTGTATTGCACAATCATAAAGCCACTTTCTGTGCCATCTTCATTGCCAATTAAAAACGCAGGCAGGCCATCGTTAGTGGCTGGATCAACAAGTTTATTTAAGCGTCGTTCTGAGATAGATGCGAGCACAGGTATAGATGCCTTCACATAACTCATCACTAATGCTAATGGCATGCCGTGGAAATGCCCTGCCGAAACAATTTGATCTTCAATATTTTTTGCACCGCTATAATCCGGGAAAATCAGTGGATTATCCGTGACAGCATTTAACTCAACACCAAATACACGTTTTGCCTGCGCTACCGCATCACGCACCGCACCATGCACTTGCGGTATGCAGCGTAAGGAATAACTATCTTGCGGTTGATGTTTTTTTCCACCACGAAATGGCATGAACCGTTCATAGAATTTTTCTCGACCATGGCGCTGGTTGAAAGGAACCCAATCCCAAGCAATATCAAAGGTCAGTGCATCTAGCGATGGCTCTGGCCAGCAGCCGGGAAGCCAGGCACGAAACTTGGGCACTAAGTGATACGCAATATCAACCAAGCTGGAGCCATTCAATAATTGTTGAAGATGTTTTGCCGTGTGAACTTGGCCAGGATGTGGGCGTAAAGCATGCACATGCTCATCAAAGGCGCGCATGCGTCCAGCAAATGCATCGAGTGTCATGGCTGCAGCTAAATCTGCGGTATCACATAATTCTTCTAAACGCGATATAGCTAGCACACCCGTTGCTAGCATTTGTGCAGTACCATTATTTAACGCCAAGCCTTCTTTGTGTGAAAGCGTTATGGGTAATAAATCCGCTTTCTGCAATGCCTCAACGCCAGGCATACGAACGCCGCGGTAAAATGCTTCACCGCCACCCAACAATACAATTGCCAAATGCGAGAGCGGTGCTAAATCACCACTGGCTCCGACCGAGCCCAACATAGGAACCACCGGCACAACTCCTGCATTGAGCATGTTAGTAAGCGCTTGCAGTGTTTGTACGCGAATACCCGAATGACCACGCATCAGTGTATTGATGCGGATAACCATCATCGCACGCACCACATCTTCAGCAAATGGCTCCCCAACACATACAGCATGAGTAATAATCAGATTACGTTGCAGTTCTTCAAGCAATGTTTCATCGGTGTTATTTGATGCGCGAATATGCCTAGCACCTAATAATTTATCGGCATTGCTTCCAAAGCCGGTAGAAACGCCATAAAGCGGTTGCTGCTGCTTAACCTGCTGATCTAAAAATTGTGCGGTTTTTTCAACCTCAACTAGCTGCTTTTCATCCAATACAACACTTGCACCAAAAGCGACGGCAACAACCTGTTCATGACTAAGCGATGTTCCAGTTAAGGTGATTGATTTCATTACAGCCCCCATTCTTTGGCTTGACTTAAGCAGCGCACCAAATCATTACGTTCTATTTCAACTTGCTTGCCAGTGGCTAAATTCTTCAAGCTCACCATGCCTTTGCTTTGTTCTGACTCGCCGAATAAAACCATATAACTGAAACCGACTTTATCGGCATATTGGAATTGCTTGGCGAGCTTTTTCGCTTCTAATTGCACTTCACAGGCAATGCCTGCTACGCGTAGCTCTTGCGCAATAGCTAAGGATTGCGATAAATCTGCATCACTCATTAAGCCGATTAACACCATATGATTTTGCGTGTCGGGCTTGATTAGGCCCACCTCACGCAACTGCCAAAATAGCCGGCTGGCACCGATTGAAATGCCCACGCCCGGCAACTTGGATTTACTGTAATGGCTAGCTAAATTGTCATAGCGTCCGCCTGAGCAGATTGAGCCAATCTGCGGATAATCATTGAGTGTGGTTTCGTATACCGTACCTGTGTAATAGTCTAAGCCACGTGCAATCGAAAAATTGATGGCGTAATGCGTTTCAGGAACACCAAGGTTTTTCATCATATCGAGAACAACATATAATTCGTCAACGCCTTCCGCTGTTTGCGGATACTGCTGTTTTAGTTTAGCTAAAATATCCAGCGCTGATGCATGCGTGCTTGAGCGTGTCATCACAAAGCCAAGTGTTTTCTCAATCTGTGCATGTGGTAGATTAAAGCCCTCGCCTTTTAAGGTCTGTGCCACTTGTTCAGCACCACGTTTATCAATTTTATCAATCTCGCGCAGCACTAAGGCTTGTTGCTCTGAATCAGAAATGCCTACAGCATCAAAAAATCCACGTAGAATTTTCCGATTATTTAAACAAATCGTAAACGGGCCAATTGCTAGCTCAGAAAAAACTGCATAAATCACGGCCGGAATTTCGGCATCGTAACGAACCGACAAACTATCTTTGCCGACTACGTCAATATCGCATTGGTAAAATTCACGGAAGCGGCCTTTTTGAGCGCGCTCACCACGATACACGCGCTGTATTTGGTAACGGCGAAATGGGAAAGCTAGCTGATGCTCATGTTCTGCAACATAACGCGCCAATGGCACGGTTAGATCAAAACGTAAAGCAAGCTCAGGCGTACTGCCCTGTTCTAAGGCACCAGTGGATTGCACAAAATACACCTGACGTTCGGTTTCACCACCAGTTTTTGTCAACAAAACGTCGGTGAGTTCAAATACCGGAGTTTCAATAGGCAAAAAGCCGAACTTTTGGTAATTTCGAGCAATAACATCCAACATATGATTGAATGCGCGCTGTTCGCCAGGCAACAGTTCAAGAGTACCGGCGGGGGTTCTGGGCTTTATCACTGAAGGCTCCTTGTTTCGAGCCTCTATTATAACTGCGCCAATCGCACTTTTAGCTTTTCTAGCCCAAGATTGGCACCTGAACCCGCAGAAACACGCATGGTTAAACTGTCCTGTGCCGTGCGGTTTTGCCAAAGTGCAGAATCTGCCGCACGTTGATACGCCTCACGGAATGGCAGGCCTTGTTTTGCAAATTCCAATGCGATATCGGTGGCATGCATGCATGGCTCAAAAGCGCGCTGGATGGTATCTTCATTCCATGCCAGTTTGCTCAATAAATCAGGCAATAATGCCAAGGCCGATTGCCCACGCGCGAAGCCACGTAACAGGGGCGCTTTGCTGAACTGCAAATCACGGTGATAGCCAGAGGGCAATGACAAGAGCTGCTCAATTTCCGAGCGAGCCGCCGAAACAGTAGCATAGCTTGCTCGTAGCAATTCAATCAAGTCTGGATTTCGCTTATTCGGCATTAACGAACTGCCGGTTTGGTATTCAGCGGGCAATTGCACAAAGCCGAATTCGGCGCTAGAAAATAAAGACAAATCCCACGCTAAGCGACGTAAATCACCCATTGCAGACAGTAGGGCATCCAAGGCAGCAATCTCAAATTTGCCACGTGATAATTGTGCATAAGTTGCAATTTGCTGGGTTCTTGAAAAGCCTAATTGTGCACTTGTAAAATCACGCGGCAAATCTATATTCACGCCAAATCCTGATGCCGAGCCAAGTGGATTAGCATCTATCAGCAAAAGGGTTTGCTGTGCTCGAAGCGTATTATCAATAAATGCTTCTGCCCAAGCTCCCCACCACATGCCACGCGATGACACCATAGCGCGCTGCAAATGGGTATAACCAGGAAGCGCCTGCATTGCTTCCAACTCAGCACGTTGCAAGCTAATCTGCGCAATACTTTTGCACTGCGAAATGAGTATATTCAACTGCTGTTTGAGCCACAGACGCGTAGCTACTAACACTTGATCATTACGACTACGACCCGTGTGTATTTTCTTACCAATATCGCCCAATTGCTGGGTGAGAAAATCTTCAATAGCGCTGTGGCCATCTTCATAACGTGCATCAAGAATAAATTCGCCGCTTACATATAATTCGGCTAATGCGTTGAGTTTACTCTCAAGTTGCTGGCATTCATCAGCGTTTAAAATGCCTATTTGAGCCAAGCCTTGCGCATGCGCGATGCTGGCTTGGATGTCGAATAAAAATAGCTCGCGATCTAACATAATATCTTCGCCAGCCAGAAAATCTTGAATGGCTTGATTGATTTCAAAGCCAGGCTTGGCCCACAGCACGGTATTTTTCATACAATTCCCATAGTTTCTGGCAAACTAAATGCCAGATTGATATTCTGCATGGCTTGGCTTGCAGCGCCTTTCAATAAATTATCCAATACCGATACGACAACCAAACGCCGGCCATCTTTACTAACACTAAAGCCACCAATCTGCGCGTTCGGTGTATTTGCCACGGTACTCAGCCATGGCGTTTCTGTCATTATTTCAACAAATTGTTCATCACGATAAAAATTTCTATAAAGCGTTTCAACTTGTTCAAGGCGCAACGACTGGTTTAGCGAGATATTTGTGGTGATTGATAAGCCACGAAAATGTGGTGCCACATGCGGCATAAAATGTATTTCAGAGCCTATGTGAACCGCCACTTCACGCTCATGAATGTGATCAAGCAATGCATAGGGAATCAAATTATCTTTGAGCAACTCTTGGTTATTGTTATTTGAAGGTGTTACGCCTGCGCCTGAATAGCCAGAGACCCCAAAACACTGCACTGCGCCAGCAAGGTATGAACGCATCGGCGCAATCGCTAATTGCATAGCGGTTGCATAGCAACCCGGATTACTGATGTGAATCTGCCCTTTGTAGTTGTTTCGGGTTAATTCTGGCAAGCCATAAAACCACTGGTGGTTGAATCGGAAATCAGCTGACAAATCAAGCAGTACGGATTTTGAATTGGCTGCATCGAATGTATTAGCCCAGCTTGCCGCTAAGCCATTCGGCAATGCCAATACCAACACATCTACCGGGTTTTGCAGAGCATTTTGCGGGGAATAATTACAGTAACGCATTCCGGCTGGCGCACTAGATTCGTAGTCACTCAACAACTGCCCTTCGCGCTCGCGTGAAGACACAAATGCTAACTTCATGTGCGGATGTGCTTGCACCAGCTTAATCAGTTCACTGCCTACATAGCCGCGCGCACCGATTAAACCTAAGTGTATTGTCTTTCTCGCTTCACTGCTCACTTTGCACCTGTCTCATGAAAACTTGCAGGGCGTTGCAAACAAAAATCAACGGCTTGTTGAATTTCTGCAAAATTATCCATGCCGTACCAGAACACAGTCCAATGCTCAAATTTCATACAACCATCAGAGCTTTGCATGTAAAACTCATTAATCGCATTATCACGGCGCGAGCGCCAGAATAATTTAGGTGTTTGTTGGCGCATCACCGACCATGCTGCCGTACCTAAGCCTTCGCCTTGTGCGTCTTCCGATACCGCAAATTTATCCAGATACGCCATACCGTTCACGTTAAGAACAACCAATGCTGCACGGTAGTCTTCACTGAAATACACACGCTCAGGTTTGGTATCGGTAAAATAACTTGGTAACATTTTTTTTGAAAAACCAGATTCTAAGAGCTTCTGTAATTTTGTTTTATTAAGCTTTGACCAAGTGTTCACGCTCTTAATCAATTTACCTTTACGCACCAAGGTGCCCGAACCGCGATGGGTAAATAATTCTTTGGCAAGTTCAGACGGCTTAGTGATGGATACTGAGGTATCGCTAGGTAATTGATTGAGTAGTTCGGCTATTTGCTCAATTTTTACTTTCATGCCCGAATGTAGCCACGGCTTTTGCATCAGCTGATGATAATCGGAGGAAAGATTTATTGAGTCAATAATTTTCCCATCGCCATCCAATAAGCCGCCGGTATTAGTTAAGAAAATAATTTTATAGGGCTGTAGGGTTTTAACCAATTCATTGGCGGCCCAATCTGCATTAATATTTACAATTTGTCCTAACTCAGTTTCACCCAATGAAGAAATAACTGGAATAGAGCCAGCCTTGATGGCTGAGTAAATTGCTTGGGTATGTACTTTGTTGACTTTACCTACAAAGCCATATTTTTTTGTATTCAGTAACTTGGCTTCTAGAACACCCGAATTAAGCGCCACCGCGCGAATGCCCTGCACTTGCAAAGATTCAACCAAGTGTAGGTTTTCCTGAATACATACACGGCGCACTATTTTCAAGACACTTTGAGTAGTGACACGCAAACCATCCACAGTGCGCTTGTTGATATTGGCAGCAGCAAGTTCATCGTCTAATTGCGGCCCAGCACCATGGATCACGATGGGTGTTAAGCCCACTTGCTGTAAAAAAGCTAGCGAAGACACCAACGCGTCTAAATCATCACGCAAAATGGCGCCGCCTACTTTCACTACCGCAAAACGTGATGCATCACGCTGAGAAAAGCGTTTTAAATATTGCTGAATTTCCTTGGCACTGCCAATATTACTAAGCAGGCGCACAATGGTATCGCGGACTTGGCTATCTTTAGTCATGATTCAACTCAAAATGTGTAGGTAATGTTCGGTGATAGTTTGCAATTGCGAGA
>JAYTOD010000004.1:0-2672 GCA_043747995.1 Arenimonas sp. | reverse complement strand
GCGCCGCTGAAATCCATACATTAGTGGCACGTGGTGAGATGGAATTGCCCGATAAAATGTCAATTTCGCATTATCTGTTGCAATCTTGGTTGGCTAGCGCAAACAGCAGCACCTAATTTTTGGCATACTACGGCTAAAGGAGAGCAAAGATGACCTGGACAGTAATGGCAGTAATAGCCGCCTTGATTATTGGCCATGCCATGCCACAAATTAGCCAATGGCGGAATTTCACCTGGTTTGAACGCTGGTTGGAATACCTGCAGCAACAATTCTTTAGCAAACGTTTTTGGCAAAGTGGCTATGGCCTATTGCTCAGCATTGCCTTGCCTGCCGTGGCTTTATGGCTATTGGTGTTTTGGTTGGATGGATTTTTTGCATTCTTTGTCGCCTTAGTAGCGATGTTGTATACCTGGGGACCAAGAGATTTAGATCTGGATGTGAATAACATTATCAACGCGGCCAGTTTAGAAGAAAAAGAAAGCGCCGCCAAAGCCTTATATGAAGAAGGCCAAGCTGTGAGTTTAGATGGTCCTGTTGTTGTAGCGGCTGTATTTGAGAGCGCACTAACGCGCTGGTTTGCAGTGTTGTTTTGGTTTTTAATCTTAGGCCCAGCTGGCGCATTGGCGTATCGATTATTGTATTTGCAAGTGCACCACAAACACGAGATGGCCTTGCCTGCAGAGACACAAGAAGTAGCCAAGAAAAGCTTGAATATTGCACATTGCCCACCGGCGCATTTAATGGCATTCGCCATGGCCTTGGCGGCCAATTTCGATAAAGTCGTCAACGTCTGGCGCGAGTGGTATCAACATGGCGGCTTGCGCTTCGATTACAGCTTTTTGGGCACTGCCGCAACCGTTAGCGTGGCTTCTGAATTAGCTGATGAAGCAGCCGATGCCGATGACGGCCCAGCCAGCGCTCCGGCACTGCTCGAACTGCGCGACGCAATGAGCCTGGCGTGGCGCATGTTGCTTCTATGGCTTGGCTTGCTGGCGGTGTTTGTGTTGGCGGGGTTGGTGAATTAAATCTAAATAAGTGACAATACTTCGCTAGACAAGTAGGATGAGCCTTGGCCCACCACATAATTTTAGCCCGGCGATTGCTTGTGTGTTGAACACATTGGGGTTCGTAGCTTACTCCAACCAATGATTTATTTTATTGCAATAGCATGCCTCGGAAGCGAGGCCGAAATACACGCAGTTATCAACAAAAACCCGCACGACACCCACAAACACGCGGGTAACCCATAGGCTTGGAACACCCAGCCCGATAACACGGTGCCCGCTAATCGGCCCATAGCGTTAGCCATATAATAAAAGCCCACATCCATCGACACACCGTCTTCTCTGGCGTAGCTCAGAATTAGGTAACTATGCAGCGACGAATTAATTGCGAACAACACACCGAACAGCGTTAAGCCGATAATTAAGACCCAGGATGGATTGATGCCTTGGCTGAGTAGCACGGCGATTACAGCAGGAATAAATGCTAATGGCAGAACCCAGCCTAAAGCAGTTTTGCCATCTGGAATTTGCCCGGATTTTTTTCCAGTGAAATATGGTGCAATCGATTGCACGAATCCATAGCCGATTACCCAGAGTGCTAAAAAACCACTGACTTGCCAATAATTCCATCCCAGACTTGCAGCAAGAAAAATTGGCAATGCAACCACGAACCAAACATCACGTGCACCAAATAAAAACATGCGTGCCGCCGACAAAATATTAACCGCGCCGCTTTTAGAGAATACTTCAGTAAATTTCAGCTTACTCGATGCTTTGCCGAAATCCTTTCGTAATAAAGCCATGCTTGCTAGCCAGATCAATAGCAAAGCCAACGCCATTGCCAACACGGCACCATGGAACCCAAGCATGCTGAGTAATAAACCGCCTAAAAAAAATCCAACGCCTTTCAAAGCATTTTTTGATCCGGTGAGCAAAGCAACCCATGTATACAGTTTCTGTTGCGAACCATTTGGTACCAGAAGTTTCAAGCTACTTTTGGCGCTCATTTTATTTAAATCTTTTGCAACTCCAGACAACGCTTGCGCCGCCATAACCCAAAGCACCGTCAGCATTGATGTAGGCACTAACAACATAGCTAAAGCCAATACCTGCAATGCCAAACCGGCATTCATGGTGCGATTCAAGCCCCAACGCGCGCCCAACCAGCCACCCAATAAATTAGTGATCACACCGAATATTTCATAAAATAAAAATAACATAGCAATCTGTAATGGGCTATAGCCAAGCGCATGAAAATGCAACACAACCAGCATTCGCAATGCGCCATCGGTAAGTGTGAACGCCCAATAATTTGCGGTAACGAGTAAATATTGCTTTACCTCAACGTTGAGCTGGCTGAATCGCGATATCATCGGCTTAGCTACTTTGATCCTGCGTGCCAACTAACTGCGCTAATTCCAATGTGCGATTGGCATAGCCCCATTCGTTATCGTACCAGGCGTATATTTTCACCTGCGTACCGTTCACTACCATGGTCGATAATGCATCGATAATGCTCGAGCGTGGATCGGTTTTGTAATCGCTTGATACGAGCGGTCGTTCTTCGTAGCCTAGAATGCCTTTTAATTCGCCTTCGGATGCGGTCTTCAACAAACTATTCACTTCGTCAACCGTAGTTTCGCGCGAGACTTCAAACACACAATCAGT
>JAYTOD010000003.1:0-4638 GCA_043747995.1 Arenimonas sp. | reverse complement strand
GTAAAGCCGAAACACTCGGTGTGCGGGTTGCATTGCTGCGAACTGGGCTTGTCTTGGCAAAACATGGCGGTATGCTTAAAAAAATGATTATGCCCTTTTCACTCGGGCTCGGTAGTCAGCTCGGTAATGGCCAACAAATGATGAGCTGGATTCATTTAGATGATTACATTGAAGCCGTTCTATTTCTACTGGATTGCGAAGAGTGCCAAGGTGCTGTCAATATGACGGCGCCAAACCCTGTATCGAATAAGCAATTCAGCCAAGAATTGGCAAGTAGTCTAAAGCGCAAAGTTTTATTCAGCACACCCGAATGGGTACTGAAACCGGTGCTGGGTGAGCGCAGCATCTTGCTATTTGGTGGCCAGCATGTCTTGCCTAGCAAGCTACTGAATCATGCATTCCACTTCCGCTACCCAAACCTAACCGACGCATTGAAAAACATTGCGGTAAACTAAACGCTGTTTCTTTCTTAAAAAAGTCGCAGCTATGCGTGTTAAGCAAAATAATGGCAGCATCTTGCAAGTGAAGGTTAAGCCCAATGCGCGCGAAAATCGCTTAACTGAAAGCAAAGATGGTGTTTGGGTTGCCAGTATCAAGGCCTTACCTGTGGATGGCAAAGCCAACGACGCCTTAATTGAATTGGTGGCTGCGCATTTTAAAGTCCGTAGGCGCCACGTGAGCATTGCCACCGGCAGTACTTCTCGTCTAAAACGTTTATTTATTGAATCCTAATGAACGCTTGGATTACGCCAGTTATACTCACCGGAAATCTCGTTAGGCTTGAGCCCATTGCACTCACACACGAGCAAGGTTTAATCGAGGCCACAAACGATGGTGCGCTTTGGCAGCTTTGGTTTACCTCGGTACCGAATCCCGAGCAAGTTGCAGAATTTATTACGACTGCATTGGATTTGCAGCGCATAGATTCGGCGTTGGCGTTTAGTATTGTTGAGATTAGTACAGGCCGTATTTTAGGCAGCACGCGTTTTTGCAATATCGATGTCAAAAGCCAGCGCTTAGAAATCGGCTACACCTGGTATCGGCAATCTGTGCAACGCAGCGGCGTGAATACCGAATGTAAATTATTGTTGTTACAACATGCTTTTGAGCAACTGCAATGCATCGCGGTTGAATTTCGTACAAATTGGCATAATCTTAAATCGCGCGCCGCTATTGCAAGGCTTGGCGCTAAACAAGACGGTATTTTACGACAACATCAATTGATGCCGGATGGGCAATATCGCGACACCGTGGTTTTTTCTATCATTAATTCAGAATGGCCGGCAGTAAAATCGCAATTACTCTGGAATCAATGCCGTTATCAAAATGGGAAAAATTGATGAGCATCTCAAAAGAAATCGATTATGTATTAGGCACGCACGATGCTGAAATTGGGCGTTTGCATTTGCAGCATGGCATTTGGCGCGAATTAGTACACGATTGCTGGAAGCGCGCTGGCATTAGCAATGGTCAGCGTATTATCGATATTGGTTGCGGCCCAGGTTTTGCTAGCGCCGATTTAGCCGATGTTGTCGGCTCAGATGGCGAAGTAATCGGCATTGAGCGCTCCGAGCGTTTCATCGAATATGCAAAGGCTTTATGCCAATCACGCGGGTTAAATAATGTTTCATTTCAGCATGCTGATGTGATGCTGGATGAGCTTGCCATTCAAGACGCCGATGCTATTTGGTGTCGTTGGTTAGCGATTTTCGTTTCTGACCCCGCATTGTTAGTACAAAAAATGGCGGCGATGGTAAAGCCGGGCGGCAAACTCATTTTTCATGAATATGTACATTACGAAACCTATCAATCGATTCCACACAGTGCACATATAGAGCAGTTCGTGCAGCGCGTAATGACCAGCTGGCGCGAGTTTGGTGGCGAACCGAATGTGGCACGCACATTGCCCGATCATCTGGCAGCGGCTGGCTGCCGTTTACTAGAAACCCGGCCGATTAGCTTCAGTGCACAACCACATCAACCGGTTTGGCAGTGGCCGGCCAGTTTCATTGACATCAATCTACAGCGCATGCTCGAACTTGGTCAGGTTGATGCAACATGGGCAGAAATACTTAGAGCTGATTTCGCGGCGCTACAAAGCAACCCAAACGCCCTGTTAATCACACCAATGGTGCTGGAAATTATTGCTGAGAAAATGTGATGCACCCTGATAAAGTACAGCGCGAAAAAATTAAAACGCTAACCGACCTGCCCAATGTTGGGCCCGCCACAGCTGGCGATTTGCGCCTGCTTGGTATTGATAAAGCAGAGCAATTAGCTGGCCGTGATGCGTACGGCTTGTATCGGCAATTATGCGACATGACCCAAGTGCGGCAAGATCCTTGCGTGCTCGATGTGATGTTGGCTTTAGTGGATTTTGCCAATGGCGCTCCAGCCCGCGCTTGGTGGTACTACACCGCACAACGGAAACAGCAATGGCCTTCACTCTAAAAACTGAGCGTCTGCAGCTGCGTGAATTCAGCGCCGCCGATGCGCCGTATATGTTGCGGCAATTGAATGAGCCAAGCTTTATCGAAAACATTGCTGACCGTGGTGTGCGCACGCTGCAACAAGCTGAAGCCTATTTGCAAAACGGCGCGATGGCAAGCTATCAGAGTACCGGTTTTGGTTTTTGGGCGGTGATTGAAAGAACCTCTGGGCACATTATTGGCATGTGTGGGCTGGTTAAGCGCGATAACTTACCACACACCGATTTAGGCTACTCTTTTTTACCCGAGTATTTCGGGCATGGCTATGCATTTGAGGCAGCGCAGGCTTGTATGCAAGCTGCAAAACAAACATTCCATTTGCCCGAAATATTAGCCATTGTAAATACTAATAATCTGCCTTCAAGAAAACTGTTAGAAAAACTTGGCTTCTCATTCCAACGTATGGTAGCGCTATACGAAAACGAGCCATATTTGTGCTTATACGCGATTTGTTTAGATGACTAGCTAGGCAAAACGTGCTTTTTGGTGGTTAGATAAATCGCCAACAAGAACGCTATAGTGCAAACCCCTAATAAATAATACGCAGGTGCCAAAACGTCATTTTTCATCCAGAGTGAAATCAGAATGGGTGTGAAGCCACCGAAAATGGAATACGCCACATTATATGAAAACGAGAACCCAGAATAACGCACCACGGGCGGAAACAAGGCGACTAAAATCATCGGCACCACAGCCACCGAGCCTAAACTAAAGCCCAGCAAGCTATACAGAAAAATCGTGTGGTTTAGATCGGCTGGCAGGCTTCGGTAAAAAATGCAGCTGGATAGCGCTAGCAATGTTGAACCCATCATCAACACGCGATACGCACCAATTTTATCGGCCCACCAACCCCAGAAAACACAACCGGCAGTTAAGCAAATAATCGCAATACTATTGGCTTGTAACGCATCATGCGCCGAATACTGAAACTGGCTTTGCATAATCGAAGGCGTGAGCAAAGTAACCGTAACAATGCCGGCACTTAAAAACCATGTGAGCAACATACTTGGCCAAATTTCGGCTTTATGTTCGCGCAACACTTTTTTCAATGGCAATTCACTGGCTAGTGCTTTATCTGCTTTCATGGCAATGAATACCGGCGTTTCCTCAAGCCAACGACGTAAATATAACGCGAACACACCGAACACACCGCCTAATAAAAACGGCAATCGCCAGGCGTAGTCCAGCACCGCTTGCGCAGGAAAGTAGGTATTCACCGCCATAGCTACCAATGAGCCAAGCAAAATTCCGGTGGTAAACCCCGAAAATAACGTACCGCTAGCCAAGCCAACATATTTTTTCGGCACATGCTCAGACACAAACACACACGCACCCGGAATTTCACCGCCCACCGCTGCACCTTGTAAGATGCGCATCATTAACAACAAGATAGGAGCCGCAATACCAATCTGTGCATAGGTGGGTAATAAGCCCATGATAAATGTGGGTACCGCCATTAAAAACAGACTAAAAGTGAACATACGTTTGCGGCCAACCAAATCGCCGTAATGCGCCATTAGCAAGCCGCCGATTGGACGCGCTAAATAGCCTGCTGCAAAAATACCAAATACTTGCAACTGCTTCATCCAGTCCGGCATGTCGGGTGGGAAAAATAGTTGCCCGATACTGGCCGCCAAAAATACGAAAATAATAAAATCGTAATATTCCAGTGCTCCGCCCAAAGCGGAAAGCCCCAAGGTGTTGATGTCTTTGCGAGATAAGCTTGAATTATGATTTTGCATAGCTATTTGTGAAAGCGTGTTATTCAGATTAAGCTAGTATGCAGTAAAACCCTTTCACTTTGCATTGAGGCATACATGGAATCTTTAATCGGTGTGTTGGTGGGCATTGGTTTAAGCGCTGCATCTGGCTTACGCGTCTTTATTCCTTTACTTGGCATGAGTATTGCCAGCCATTACAAGATTATCCCATTAACCGATAGCTTTGCTTGGCTAGCTAGCTGGCAGGCCATGTTGGCGTTCGGCGTTGCCAGCGTAATGGAAGTGGGCGCTTACTACATTCCATGGCTAGATCACGCGCTGGATGCCGTGCTTGCGCCGGCTGCGGCCACTGCAGGGACCATTCTTACTGCATCAACATTGGGCGATATTTCGCCATTCTTGAAATGGAGCTTAGCAATCGTGGCCGG
>JAYTOD010000002.1:0-19670 GCA_043747995.1 Arenimonas sp. | reverse complement strand
GACAAATTTACTCTCTAAAAAGTTCCGCAATATTCACAAAACCGCAAATCCAGTACACTGAAGTCATGACTAAAACGCCAATTTTCGGACGAATTCTGTTTTTACTAGCTAAAATGCTCGGCCTACTCCCAATAGCTTTATTGAGAGGGCTGGGCAGCATCGCTGGTTGGCTAGCCTACCGTAGCAACAGTCGTGAAACGCATGTGGCGCGCTGTAATATGCAGCTGATTTACCAGAACGACTCAGCGCAAAGCACAGAACAAAAAGTACAGGCTATCATGCGTTCATCTGGGCAAACGCTATTCGAAACACTGGCTATTTGGACCCGACCTAGGCCTCGGGCGCTGAAACTAATAGACACTATTCATGGCATTGAGCATGTGCAAACCGCGCTAGCCAAAGGCAATGGGTTGTTGATTGCGGCACCGCATTACGGCAACTGGGAACTGTTGCTGAAATTTCTGGCTGAGCGCGCGCCGTTTAGCTTGGTGTATCGTGTGCCGAAAAAATCCTATGGCGATTATTTTCTGCATTTAGCCCGTGGCGGTACGAATGTGAGCTTGGTGCCAGCTGAAGCAACCGCTATGCGGCCTTTGTTACGCGCTTTGCAAAAAGGTGAAACTGTGGGCATTACGCCTGACCAGCAGCCGAAAATGGGCGGCGGCGAATTTGCGCCTTTTTTCGGCATATCCGCATTAAGCTTAAGCCTAATTGCGAAGCTGTCGAAACGCTCTGCTGCACCGGTGGTGTTTGCTTATACCGAACGCACCGCGCGTGGCTTTGACCTGTATTTCGAAACCGAAACAACCGAACTGCAGGATGAAGACTTGATAAAAGCGCTAAGCATCATGAATCAACATGTACAACGCATTGCCGAGCGTGACTTTCGGCAATATCAATGGACCTATAAACGCTTTAGTATTCAAGCAGATCCTTCAATGAAAAAACCATACAAATGAATGAGTCAATCAACAATATGCAAGATCCAGAATGGCACGGGCTTGAGCCTTCCGCCAAGAATCTGATGATCGTATTTGGCGCCTTGCCATTTCTGATCCCGATTATTCCAGCGACTGTGTTGCCCATAATACTAATGCCCGCGTGGTGGGGATTGTGCATCACCGTACCTGTCACCATTTTCTCAATATGGTTCGGGCTGCGGGTTGGTTACAATCATTGGTTTTATACACGCTGGCGCTTGGATAACGACGGCTTTAGGCTTCGTAAAGGCCATTGGTGGCAAAAAGAAGTGTTCATTCCACGCTCAAGAGTGCAGCATCTAGATATTCACAATGGCCCGATGGAACGCAAACGTAATCTTGCCACCTTAGTCATCCATACAGCCGGAACAGAAAGCCATGCCCTAAAGCAAGGTGGCTTCAGCCTAGAAAATGCAACGATGTTGCGCAACGCCTTAATACCGGAAATACGCCGTGACGACAGCGCACTCTGATCCTGCTGCAAGTGAAGATACTGAATTACGTCTGCATCCATTGTCGTGGCTGTTCGAGCTATTCAATGTGCTCAAACAGTTCATCTTTCCCTTACTAATTCTGTTGATCACTGGCAAAGGCAATAATTACGAACTGTGGGGCTTAATCGGTATTGGTTTTATGGTGCCTTTAGCTGTGGCGCGCTATATCACCTTCCGCTACCACATTGGTAGCGATCGTATTGTTATTCGTTCTGGCTTATTGCATAAAACAGTTCGCGATATTGCTTTCACGCGTATCCAAAACGTGACCTTGAATCAAGGCCTTTTGCACCGTTTAATGGGCGTTGCAGAAGTGCGCTTAGAAACCGGCGGTGGCGAGAAAGAAGAAGGCCGCATGCGTGTGCTTGGCTTTGCGCAAGCGCAACAACTGCAGCGAATTATCCGCAGCCAAGAAAATTTTTCAGCGCCCGCACATTCAAATGAAACACAAACAGATTCCAGTCATATTTTACTGCGCTTGCAGCCAAGCGAAGTTTTCAAACTTGGGCTAATTTCCAACAAAGGAATGATTTTAGTAGTGGCTGCTATGGGCGGCATCTGGCAATCAGATTTTTTGCGGCCAGATAAGCTGATAAGCAATGCCGGCAGTTGGCTATTCGATCACCGCAACGATATCGCAGGCGGTGGGCCAGCATCGTATGCACTCGGAGTAATACTGTTACTACTTCTGGCATTCATGCTTTTGCGCTTGATCTCTATCGTCCAGGCTTTTTTGCACTATCACGGCTTTGTACTGAGCAGCGATAATCACCGTTTGTCCGTTGAACGCGGCTTGCTCAACCGCTTTCATGGCTCGCTGCCGCGCACCCGCATTCAAGCCTGGACCTTGCAGCAAGGCTGGTTGCAGCGTAAATTTCAGCGCTTCGCGTTGCGCGTTGATGCAGCTGCCGGCGGTGTGAAATCGGAGAATTTGGAATCCCAATGGCAACTGGCGCCCATCGCTGATGCAGCAGGAATAAAGCGCATCATCGAATGCGTGTTACCGAATGAGCAATGGCCGGTTATGCAGTGGCTACCTTTGCATCCAAAAGCTTGGAAGAGGAAATTCAAAACACCTGCAATCCTTTTGATGATACCAAGCATTGTTGTGGTGTATTGGGCTTGGCCTTATGCATTATTAATG
This sequence comes from Arenimonas sp., assembly GCA_043747995.1. Classification (GTDB taxonomy): domain Bacteria; phylum Pseudomonadota; class Gammaproteobacteria; order Xanthomonadales; family Xanthomonadaceae; genus Arenimonas. The sequence continues at coordinate 17,052 of JAYTOD010000002.1, read as the reverse complement.
TTGCTAGCGTATGCATACTTGTGGATTCAATCAAAACTGTGGGCTAAACATGCTGGCTATTCGTTTGAAAACGGTCTAATCGCAGTTCGCGAAGGCTGGATTAGCAAAACCTGGCGTTTCGCTGAAGCACGCAAAGTACAAGCCGTGTATTTAAAACAATCACCATTCGATCGCCGCAATGGCATGGCCACCGTGTTCTGCGACACCGTTAATGCAGGTTCGTTCGAACCACCGCTGGCAGTAAGGTATCTGCCATTCGATGAAGCGGTGATTTTGCATCAGCATATTGCAGCGAAGATTGGGTGCTGATTATTCCTGCCAGAACGAAGGAATGAACAGCACCAAGATAGTGAATATTTCCAGGCGGCCGACCAACATGGCGAAGCTCATCAGCCAAGTCGAGAAATCGCTGAGGGCGGTGAAATGCATGGCATTCAGGCCGAGTGCCGGACCCATGTTATTGATACAGGCCGCCACCGAGGAAAATGCGGTCACGATGTCCACGCCGTCGGCGGTGAGCAGTAGAAACAGCACCAGATACACTGTGATGTAGAGTGCGCAGAATCCGGCCACCGAAATCACCACGCTTTCGGAAACGCGTTTGCCGCCCATGGTGACCAGGAACTGCGCTTTCGGATGCACAACCTGCTTCAGTTCACGATAGCCCTGGCGCACCACCAGTTGCACGCGCGCGACCTTCATGCCGCCGGCGGTGGAGCCGGAACAGCCACCGATGAACCCAATCATGATCAGTAGTACCGGCAGCATGCCCGGCCAGGCGGTGAAGCCGGTGGTAAGGAAGCCGGTGGTAGTTATGTTCGACACCACCTGGAAAGCACCATGACGCAATGACTCGCCAAAGCTGCCAAAGGTGCCGGCCGCCCATAGGAACAGCGCCACCAGCAGACTGAAACCGGCCAGGATGCCGATATAGGCGCGAATTTCGCTGCTGGCCTGGTAATGGCTGACCGTAGCCGCACGCCAGGCATACCAATGCAGGCTAAAGCTGACGCCGCCGAGAAGCATGAAAACGGTGGCGACGCCGTCGAGCAGAGGGCTGTCCCAATGGCCGAAGCTGGCATCATGCGTGGAGAAACCACCAGTGGCGATGGTGGCCATGGCGTGATTGACCGCATCGAACAGATCCATTCCACCGAACCAATATGCCAACGCGCACAGTATATTGAGGCCGAGATAGACGATCCACAGCGTGCGTGCGGTTTCAGCAATGCGCGGCGTCAGTTTATTGTCCTTCACCGGGCCGGTGCTTTCGGCCTTGAACAGATGCATGCCGCCGATTTTCAGCATCGGCAGTACCGCCACGGCCAGGATCACGATACCCATGCCGCCGAAGAAGTTGAGCGATGACCTGAAGAACAGCAGGCTTTTCGGCAGCGTATCCAGTCCGACCAACATAGTGGCGCCGGTGGTGGTCAGGCCGGAGGTCGATTCGAATACGGCATTGGTATAACTTAGTTCCGGCAGAGCCAAATAGAACGGCACGGCGGTGACTAGCCCAGCGATGATCCAAATGCCGGCGGTTATAAGGAAGCCATCGCGCAAACGCAGTTCGAAGTGACTGTGGCGGAAGGCATACCAAAGTACAGTGCCGGCCGCCAGTGCCGGTAGCATTGCTTCTAGGAACGGCAATACGGTCGACTCATCCCAGATCACGGCCAGCAACAGGGATGGCAGGATGATCAGCGACGACAGTGCGGTGACCGCACCAAATACACGCAAAATTGCTTTAATACGCGCGCTCAATTCCAATCTACTTCTTTAAATAAGCTAATCACAGTTGAAAGATCACGTTTATTGGTCACAAATAAAATCACATGATCGCCCTGTTCAATCATTACATCATGATGTGCAATCAATAATTTATCGCCACGTACAATGCCGCCAATGGTGGTGGATTCTGGCAACTCCAAATCATCCAGTTCCCGGCCGATAACTTTTGAATTACGCCGATCACCACGCACCACCACTTCAATCGCTTCAGCGGCCCCGCGCCGCAATGAATACACGCGCTCTGGCGCACCTTCGCGGATATGCGAGAGCAAGGCGCTGAGCGTAACCGATTGCGGGCTAATCGCAATATCAATGGTGCTGCCTTCAACCAATTCAGCATAGGATGCGCGATTAATCAGAGCCACCACACGTGGGCAGCCTAAACGTTTGGCCAACATAGCGGAAAGAATATTTGCCTCATCGTCGTTTGTGAGCGCGCAATATACATCAGTTTGATCGATATTTTCTTCGCGCAGGAGATCTTCATCTGCACAATCGCCAACTAGTACGATGGTATTCAATAGATCTTCAGCAATTTCGCGCGCACGCTCACGAGAACGTTCAAGAATTTTTACCGAATAACGTTTCTCCAGTGATTTGGCTAAACGTCGCCCAATCCCGCCACCGCCCGAAATAAAGATGCGTTTGGTGAGGCGCTTATCGGCTGAGCGCAGCTCACTCATCATCGCCTTAATAGCGCCTTGCGGCGCCAAGAAAAACACCTCATCGCCAGCTTCAATAACAGTAATACCATCAGGTTTAACTGCCTGGCCCTTGCGAAAAATGGCAGCTACGCGCACATCCATGCCTTGTGGCAGATGTCGGCGTAGTTCACGAATTTCATGACCTACTAAGGCACCGCCATGCAAGGCGCGCACGGCCACTAGCTGTGCTCGGCCACCGGCAAAATCGAGCACTTGCAAAGCACCTGGCGTAGCAATTAAGCGCTCTACATGTTCGCATACCAACTGCTCCGGGCTAATGGCGGCCGTAACTGCCGCCTCGCCACCAAGTCCTTGCTTGGCCAGTACCAGATATTCTTGCTCACGTAATCGTGCTACGCGGGTTGGTGCTTTGGTTTGTTGTGCGGCAATTTGGCAGGCGATAATATTCACTTCATCGGAAGATGTTACGGCTACTAATAAATCGGCCTCATCTATACCGGCCTGATTCAGTACGCTGGGTAACGAGGCATGGCCTAGTACAGTGCGAATATCGAGCTTTTCGGTGAGTTCGCGCAAGCGGTTCAGATCGCGATCAACCATAGTAATCTGGTTTTCTTCTTCCACCGAGAGCGCAGCAGCAACTGAACTGCCAACCTGCCCCGCCCCTAAGATTAAAATTTTCATTGAAATACCTTGAACTCTTCAGCACATGATAGCGGAGTCTTCGCTAGGGTGTGACGGATTGCTGTAATAAAATACTCACATTACAGCCTGAAACGGCTTGTTGGTTCAGCAACCACCAGGCTCTTCGATTGGCTTTTTCCAAATCAATTGCATTCGGGGCGCTGAACTGTACGCAGTCAAACTCGGCGCGCTGGCTAATAAGCAAGCGCCGTGATTGCGGGCTGCGCTGAAGCCACTGAATACCGCGCGCCAATTGTGCTTTTTCGGGTTGTAAAAAACCAAACTCAACAACTTTGCCCTGTGCTTGCAAAAGATTTTGCTCTTTCCAAGCCACCAAGCCAATTTCTGTATTAGGTCCGGCTTGCAGGTGGGCGCGTTGCATCAAATCTTTTGATGAACTAGAAGCATCAAGCAATGGATGAATGACAAACCCATAGCCTAGCCATAACGCCATTAAACTAATGCTGGTTGCTAGTAAAATGCGTCCTGTTCGTGCCCACATACCTATCAATACAGTAATTCCGCCACACACCATCAGCATCCACCAGAGCCACTGCACTTCCGAACCCAGGCCGCGATTAATAATAAATTGCTGTGCAAATGCGGCTTTGCCTAGATAGGCGTAAAGTCCGAGCCCGAATAAAGACATGCCGAGTAATAAGACGAATGCCAGTAGGCAGCGGCGAAAACCTATGCGCTCAGAAATTTGCTGTAAGAAAGGCGCAGCTGCCAGTGCGAACGCTGGCAAAGCCGGCAAAATATACATATCACGCTTACCAGAGCTGATGCTAAAAAATACGACTACGATAATGCCCCAAAACAAAGGCAAACATACCTTAAGATCACGCACTTTGATGGCCTCACGCCACGGTTTAATTAACCAGAAAATACTTAATGAGAATGGCAACCAAAATAAGCCGATAATTTCAGCAAAATACCAGAATGGCTCGTAATGATGCCAAGGATTAGCATAACGTTCAGCGGTTTGTTTGAATAAAATATTCTCAAGATATTGCCGATGCTCGGGGTTGTCAGATGTTAGGCCGATATAAACCACAGGTGCCAACCAAAGTGCAATGGCTGCAATAAATACCAACATAGCAAGCAACCAACGCTTTGCATCGCCTGCTTGCTTTGCACTTAATGGCTGAAACCCGGTGCGGCGATAAAGCATTAATGGTAATAATGATAACAAAGGCAAAAACCCTACGCCTTTGGTAATCACACCAAGCCCGGCAAGAAAAAATCCTGTATATAACAACTTCCAATTCGGCCCAAGCAATAGATGCCGCGCAATACAATAAAAGGCTGCGGTTGTCATTGCAACCAATACCGGATCAATCTGTGCGCGCTTGAATTGATATACGAACTGTACCGACACTAACACCGCCACTGCGGCCCATAAGCCGGTTCGCGGGGTCCAAAGGCGTTTGCCCAAATCAAACGTCAACCATAAAGTCAGCATGCCAGCGAGTAAAGACGGCAGCAAAAAACTCCAGCGCCAACTGCCAATCAAAAAATAGCTGAGTGACAACAGCCAGAAATACACTGGCGGTTTGTCTGGGTACAGCTCGATGCCGCGATGCGGGAATAACCAATTCCCGCTTTCCACCATTTGCTTTGCAACCAGCACAAAACGCGGCTCATCGGCCGGCCATGGGTCGCGCAGACCATAGCCCGCGAATAACACAATAAATGCCAACACAAAAAACCAGATAAGTGTTGAAGGCTTGAGTGCGTCTGTATTCATATTTTAGTTCCGCTCAAGTAATGCATAAAAAAATCCATCACTGCCATTTTCACCAGGAAAGCGTTGCCGGCCAACTCCACTAACTCTGCCGAAGCGAGCATCCAATACAATGGCATGCGCGTCTTTATTTTGTTTTAGAAATGCATCAATAAGCAATTCATTCTCTGCTTTAAGTATCGAACAAGTACTATATAACAAGCGACCGCCTGGTTTCAGATAACGCCATGCATTCTTCAATAAACGCCACTGCAAGGTATTTAGCTGATCAATGTCCTTGGCCTGCCGATGCCATTTTATATCCGGCTGGCGGCGAATAATGCCGGTTGCCGAACATGGTGCGTCTAACAAGACCGCGTCAAATTGTAGAGGCAGCACATCAGGCAAAGCGAGGCTTGCATCTGCAACCACTATTTGAATATGTGTTGTGTTAAGTTGCAAGCGTTCAAATAAATCCTGTACTTTTTTCAAACGCAGCGCTTCTTTGTCTAACAACACTAAGCGTGCACCCTCCACTTCAGCCAACTGTGCCGACTTACCGCCCGGCGCAGCACACATATCGAGCACGTCCATACCCGGCTTAGTATCTAGTGCTAAGAAAGTTAATTGCGCGGAAAGATCTTGCACTGCAATCATACCTTGCTGCCAGCCGGGCAAGCGTGTTGGCGAGATGGGCTCATCAATTCGCACTGCCTGCTCAAACAATTCGGAAGCCGTAAACGATACGCCGTTTTCAATAAGCAACTCGGCGTATTTTGTGCGCGTGAGTTTTTTGCCATTAACCCGAAGCCAAAGCGGCGCTTGCTGATTATTGGCTTCAACTATTGCCAGCCAGAGTTCTGGCCAATCGCTTTGTAATTGCTTAAGTAGCCAATCGGGATGGTTATTGGCAATACCAAAATCCGTACTGACAGCTAAACCTTCACGCAAACTGCGGCGCAAGATAGCATTCACTAAGGCCGCGCGCGATTGTTTACCGAGCAACCGTGCTGCCTCAACTGTTGCTGATACCGCAGCATGCTCAGAAAGTTTTAAGATATGCAGTTGCGCCAAGCCAACCAATACTACGCTATGACAAAGTGGGTCTTGGCGTTGCAGGCTTTTTTGCAAAAATTTATTTAAGGCATATTCCAGACTGCGTTTATGCCGGATAACCGACAAGCAAATAGCTTCTAACAACGCCTTATCGCGGGTGTCATCGAAATCATTGCGTGCCAAGCCCAGCTCTGCTTTCAGCGAACGCCCCTGCGCCAGCACTTGCGTGATAACACGCGCGGCACTGGCTCTAACGCTGGCACCTGGATGACTCAATGCAAGAGTGGCCGTGCGTTAAGATAATCGGCAGCCGATAGCACACGGCCACCATCACGCTGCACGCTTAGCAAGCGCAGTACACCTTGCCCGCAGGCGATATCGATGCCGTCTTTATTGGCTGAGATAACACTTCCTGGCGTCGATAAATGATTATCAGCATGTAGCACACGCGCTTGATAGATTCTTACACGCTCGCTATTCAACGGTGTTTCAGCAATCGGCCATGGATTAAAAGCACGAATTTTATCAGCGATTTGTTTTGCGCTTTGCTGCCAATCAATACTCGCTTCATTTTTTTCTATTTTCTTGGCGTAGGTCATGCCGGAATCTACTTGTGGCACCGCTTGAAAGTGCATGCCAATACGCGCCAGCTTCAAGCCATCGGCCAGAACTTCAGCGCCCAAATGCGATAGCTTATCGTGCAAAGAGCCGCCGGTTTCGTTGGCTGCAATCGGCAAATGCATTTGAAGCAGCACCGGGCCGGTATCTAAACCTTTTTCCATCTGCATTAAACACACACCGGTTTTTTCATCACCGGCTTCAATTGCGCGCTGAATCGGGGCCGCACCGCGCCAACGTGGCAGTAATGATGCGTGCACATTCCAGCATCCCAAACGTGGCGCATTTAATACCGTCATCGGTAAGATTAGACCATATGCCACTACCACCATTAAATCGGCCTGATGGCTTTGAAGCATTTCTATGGCGTCGACATGTTTGAAATTTTCAGGCTGAAAAACCGGCAAGCCTAATTCAAGCGCAACACCCTTCACTGCCGAAGCCTGTGCTTGCCGCCCACGGCCTGCTGGACGATCGGGCTGCGTATAGACTGCTACCACTTCGCCGCGCTCAGCCGCGGCACGCAAACACGGCACAGCAAACTCCGGTGTGCCGGCAAAAATGATACGTAAAGCCACTATGCGTCTTCTGCGTTGAGTTTACGTTGCTTGGCAAGTTTCTTTTCCGCTAGCGCCCGTTTTAATGGAGATAAATGATCAACAAACACTTTTCCGGTCAAATGGTCCATCTCATGCTGAATACACACTGCTAACAAGCCATCAGCTTCAAGCACAAATTCATTACCTTTTCTATCCAAAGCTTGCACGGTAATTTGGTTAAAACGCTTCACATCGGCATAAATACCCGGCAAAGACAAACAGCCTTCTTGGTAAACCTGACTACCGTCTTTAGCGATAATCTGCGGGTTAATAAACACCATCGGCTGGCTTTTATCTTCAGATATATCTAATATTATCAGTTGTTTATGAACATTCACTTGAGTTGCAGCCAAGCCGATACCGGGGGCTTCGTACATGGTTTGAAACATGTCAGCAATAAGGCTTTCCAAATTCGTATCAACACTTTCAATTGGGCTTGCAATAGTGCGCAGACGCTTATCGGGATACTCAAGAATTGGAAGAATGCTCATGTTTTACAACCTATAAATTTGTGACGTACTTGGTGTATTTTACGCTGTGTTGCAAAACTTAGTGTTTTTTCGGCTATATTGTTACTAATAATTAAGGTGTTAGGGGATTCAACATGAGAAAATTATTAGTAACCTTAACCGTTGTAGCCAGTTTGTTTATGGCGCAGCCCGCTATTTCAGATATTTTACGTACCAATCATCCGACTGAGTATATCGTTGTGAAAGGCGATACGCTTTGGGACATTTCAGCACGTTTCTTAGAAAAACCGTGGTTATGGCCTCAGATCTGGCAAAAAAATCCACAGGTCAAAGATCCGCATTGGATTTATCCAGGCGATGTGATTCGCTTAACCTATGTAAACGGCAAGCCGGTACTCACTATCAATCAAGCACCGAAGAGCAATCAAGCGCCGGTTGGCGCTATTGATATTGATGCCTACAGCCGTCCGTTTCTGAAAGACTTGCGCGTAGTAAGTTCATATAAAAATTTACCTTATGTGATTTCAACCCAAGAAGGGCACTTACTTGGAACTGAAGATAAAACTGTTTATGTTCGTGGTTTACAAGGCGTTGCAATTGGTGAGACAGTTGAAGTATTTAGAGCTACAATGCATTTTGCTAGAGACTTCCATGGCAACACCATGCGATCAGCAACCTCTGAATTAAACAGTCGTGGCGATCGTTTTTTTGTTGATGGCAGTTCTTTTTGGAATGGCACACGTAGTTCGCCCTCTTCTAAAGACTATATTGGCACCGAGCTAATGCGCGTTGCCAGTGGCAAAGTTACACGTATTTCTGGTCAGATTGCACATGTGCTTGTAGAGGATGCAAATCGTGAAGTTAAGCAAGGCGATAGAGTAGCCCCAGCTGCCAATGGTGGTTACGATCCTTATTATTTCCCATCAACGGGTCCTACAATGGGCGAGCAAAGCCGAATTATGGCGGTGCGTGATGGCATTGTGGCTGGCACTAGAAGTATTGTTGCACTGCCTTTGGGAAGCAAACAAGGTGTTGTAAATGGAAGTAGTTACTCAGTATGGACGCCAAATGCAATTGTGCCTGATTATATTTCTGGTCGCGGAGCAATGGCTGCAAATCTAGATAGGGTTAGATTACCAAATGAATTTGTTGGTGACATCATGGTGTTTCGAACCTTTGAAAATGTCAGCTATGCCATAGTGATGAGAAATGCCTTGCCAATACATGTAGGCGACATTCTGAAAGATCCTAACGCAAAATAAAGCTTTTCTGACAATCGGCTCCTTCGGGAGCCGATAAACTTTAGGGCATGACAAACGATGCCCACGCCTGTTTTAACCTACTCCTCTCGCCAGCTAAATCAAGCCAAATCCGCGAGGCTCTAAGCCACTACTTATGCCCAACTGAAGCATGGCGCGCACTTAGCCAGATGAACCGTGCGCTAGGCCTTGGTCTGAAAACACAAAGTAAGCTGATCGATCGTGGTCTGAACTGGTTGCAGCAACCAAATTGCCACATGATTGCTTGGCATCATGAAGACTATCCAGTAACGCTTCGGCAGGTTGCTTCGCCGCCGCCATTTTTATTTGTACGCGGTAGCAAAGAATTGCTCTGGCATCGGCAAGTGGGCATTGTTGGCTCTAGGCAGCCCAGCGCCAGCGGCTTGGAATGTGCACACTATTTTGCAAAACACTTGGCATCCAGTGGGTTTACTATCACCAGCGGCCTAGCCAGAGGTATTGATGCATCCGCGCACCAAGGCGCATTAAGCACCGGCCAAACTATTGCGGCCTTGGCCACTGGCCCAGATTTAGCCTTTCCAAGCAATAATCAGGATTTATACGAACGCATTGTTGAAAACGGCGCAGTAATTACCGAGCATCCGCCTGGCGTACCTGCGCTACGCAGTCACTTCCCTGCGCGCAATCGAATTATCGCAGGCTTAAGCCAAGGTACCTTAGTGATAGAAGCCGCCATTCGTTCTGGCGCATTGATTACCGCACGCCTAGCAGCCGAACTCGGCAAAGAAGTGATGGCGGTTCCTGGTTCAATCCATAATCCTATGGCGTTCGGTTGCCATCAGTTGATTCGTGAAGGTGCATATCTTGTTGAACAACCCGAGGAAGTGTCACATATCTTAGCCTGCAGTAATTTCAGCCAGCAAAAATTTGATCCAAATTTTGCGCAAAGAACACAAATGCGAGCACTTTCTACGCCCTCGATGGATCAAATGAACGCTAAACAACAACAGGTGTGGCAGGCACTTGGGCATGACACCGTTGCAATTGACACCATTTGTGTGCGAACAGGATTGACAGCCGCCGATATCTCGTCCATTTTGGTAGGTATGGAGTTGTCCGGTTGGGTTGAAAATCAATTCGGTCGCTACCATCGATGTGTTTAGAAGTGCCGTTAGCGAGAGGGTAATGAAAGAATCGATATTAAATGTTTTACTCTACCTTTTTGAACACTACATATATGATCAGCCCGATCTGGTCCAAGACCCCGACACTTTGCAAAACAACCTGATTCAGGCTGGATTTTCTGCCTCTGAGGTGAGTAAAGCCTTTGATTGGCTGGAAACCTTAGCGCAAGATCGGCCTGATACGCAAACCTCGGGCTGTAAAGGCCCAATGCGTATTTTTTCCCTTATCGAGCTGGAACGCTTTGATGTTGAAGCGCGTGGTTTTCTGATGTTTCTGGAACAACAAGGTGTGGTGTCAGCCGAACAACGCGAGCTGGTTATTGACCGGGCCATGGCCTTGGATCAAGAAGACATTGAACTAGATGATTTGAAATGGGTGGTATTGATGGTTTTGTTCAACCAACCCGGCTCCGAAGCGGCATTTGCTTGGATGGAAAGCCAGATTTTTATGGATGAACCTGAGTCAGTGCATTAAGCAATTTCAGCCCAGCACTTGACAGCACCCCCTGACTTAGTGCCTTAATAAAAAAAGAACTAGCCCGCCATGCGCGGGCTTCGACTTTATATTTGTGGTTTTATGGAGTGGTAAATGGCAAAAAATTTACTGATTGTTGAATCGCCGGCAAAAGCCAAAACGATCAATAAATATTTAGGCAAAGACTTCTTGGTCTTAGCCTCTTATGGTCACGTCCGCGATTTACCCGGCAAAGATGGCGCGGTGAATGTTGATGATGGATTCGCCATGCGCTATGAGATTTCCGAGAAAAACCAAAAGTATGTGGATGCCATTACCAAGGCGGCCAAAAGTGCTGAGGCTATCTATCTCGCCTCCGATCCGGATCGTGAAGGTGAAGCAATTGCTTGGCATATTGGTGAAATTTTGCGTGAACAAGATTTACTGAAAGGCAAAGCATTGCATCGCGTGGTGTTCACCGAGATTACTCCTAAAGCGATTACCTACGCCGTTGAGCATCCGCGTGAAATTGCTGGCAATCTGGTTGATGCCTATCAAGCGCGGCGCGCGCTCGATCACTTAGTGGGCTTTAACTTGTCGCCAGTGTTGTGGCGCAAAATCAAAAATGGTCTGTCAGCTGGTCGCGTGCAATCGCCAGCATTGCGTTTGATTTGCGAACGCGAAGACGAAATCGAGGCATTTATAACCCGCGAGCATTGGTCGTTCACCGCACAATTACAAGAAAAAGGCCAGTCCTTCAGCGCGCGTTGTGTGCGCTTGGATGGCGAGAAGTTTGAGCAGTTCAGCATTGGCAACGAAACCGATGCCAAAGCCGCACATGTGCGCTTGAAAGCCGCTGCCGGCTCTGCCTTGAAAGTAACCGAGGTTAATCGCAAGGAACGCAAGCGCCGTCCTTCGCCGCCGTTCATTACCTCAACTTTGCAACAAGAAGCAGCGCGTAAGCTTGGCTTCACTACCAAGAAAACCATGCAGATTGCGCAGAAGCTATATGAAGGCATTGCCATCGGCAGCGAAGGCACCGTGGGTTTAATCAGCTATATGCGCACCGATTCCACGCATTTATCTGGCGAAGCACTCGAGCAGTTACGCGATGCCATTACGAAAGGATTTGGCGCGCATAATCTGCCTAAAGAGCCGAATGTGTATAAGTCGAAGTCGAAAAATGCCCAAGAAGCGCATGAAGCGATTAGACCAACTTATGCGTTGCGCACACCAGCCGAGATTGGCAAATTTTTAAGCGATGACGAACGCAAATTGTATGAGCTGATTTGGAAACGTGCAGTGGCTTGTCAAATGATTCCGGCCACGCTAAATACAGTGAGTGTTGAACTCGCCGCCGGCAGCCAACATGGTTTTCGCGCTACCGGCACCACCGTTGTTGATCCTGGCTTTTTGCTGGTTTATGAAGAAAGCAAAGACCAAAAAGACAACGACGACGATGAAGCCAATACCAAACTACCCGCTTTGCAAGAAGGCCAAGCGGTTGCCTTGGATGACATTTTAAGCGAACAACATTTCACCAAACCACCGCCGCGTTACACCGAAGCAAGTTTGGTGAAAACTCTTGAAGAATACGGCATTGGTCGCCCATCCACGTATTCCAGCATTATCCAAACGCTGATTTACAAAGCCTATGCTTTGCTAGAAAGCCGCGCATTTAGGCCAACTGATGTCGGCCGTTTAATCAATAAATTCCTAACCTCACATTTCGAGCGCTACGTCGATTTCGACTTCACCGCTAAACTTGAAGACGAACTCGATTCGGTGTCGCGCGGCGAAGAGCCGTGGACGGTGTTGATGGAAAAATTCTGGAAAGAATTTAAAGCCACACTTGACGAAAAAACCGACGAAGTGAACCGCTCGGAAGGCACTGGTCAACGCGAGCTTGGCATTGATCCTGTTAGTGGCAAGCCGGTGTCGGTACGCATGGGTAAATACGGTTCGTTCGCGCAGATTGGCAGCAAAGACGACGAGGAAAAACCAAAGTTCGCCTCATTGCGCCCAGAGCAAAGCATTTTCACTATTCAATTACCAGAAACTCTTAAACTGTTCGAGCTGCCAAAAGTGTTGGGCGAATTGGAAGACAAACCGCTGAGCGTGGCTATCGGCCAATTTGGCCCGTATGTAAAACACGGCGACACCTTTGCATCCATTCCGAAAGAAATCGATCCGTATGAAATTGGTTTAGACAAAGCCATAGAATTAGTACTTGGCCGCCGCGAATACTTGGCCAACCGTTTCATCAAAACCTTTGAGGGCACCGACATTCAAGTGCTGAATGGTCGCTTCGGCGCCTACATCACTGATGGCGCATTCAATGGAAAAATCCCCAAAGACCGCGATCCAATTTCTTTAACGCAGGAAGAATGCGAAGCCTTATTGGCAGTCGGCAAACCGGTACGAAAATTCGGCCGCGCCAAGAAAGTGGTGAAGAAAGCCGCTAGCAAGAAAACACCTGCCGCAAAAAATGCCGCTGTAAAAAAAGCACCTGCTAAAAAAACCGCTAAAAAAGCGACCAAGAAAAAAACGACTAAGAAAGCCGCTAAGAAGGCTGTGAAAAAATCTGTTACCAAGAAAGTGGTGAAGAAGGCTATTAAATAAAAAGCCATCGTTCAGTGGATATTACTGATTAAGGAATTTTATGCAGCAACATGGAAAGTTATGCAAATGGAATGATGAGCGAGGCTTTGGATTTATAAAGCCTAATGATGGTGGCAAAGATATATTTGTTCACATTTCTGAATTCCCACAAAACGCCGATACGCCTGTAGTTGGCGATGCACTTGCCTATAACATTGAAATACTAGATAGCAAACCACAAGCTATCCACATCCAAACAGTACGAATCTCTAATTCTAAATATAGCCGAATGCGTAAAGATACCCGTGATAACAAATCCAATACTAGGCATATAATTTTTGCCCTGTTATTCTTCGCACTGTGCATTATTGTGTATTCGAAATTTTATAAAAGACCGCAAGTTGATGCAGATGAAATGGCATTTTCATCACAAACAACTAGCGAAATAAGAACAGATGCCGAAATCCGCCAAGCCATTCGTGAGTCTTTAAACGGCAACAGTAACCAACCCGTAAGTAAAATCAACATACCAAGAAAGCCCGTTAGTAGTTCAAACTTCACATGTGATGAAAGAAAACATTGTTCGCAAATGACTTCATGCGCTGAAGCAACTTATTTTTTGCAACACTGCCCGGGCGTGCAAATGGATGGTGGAAATCGGGACGGTGTCCCATGTGAGTCACAATGGTGTGGAGGCGCAGAAGACTAAGTACTTAAATATTAAGCACGGAGGTACCTCTGTCCCTAATCTAAATTAGCCGTATCATAAGGTATGCCTGCTACGTCATCGAAAAGTACCTTAAAACAAATTCCCTCTAGCATTTGGGTGCTCGGTTTCGTGAGTATGCTGATGGATATTTCCTCGGAGATGATTCACAGCTTGCTGCCCTTGTTTATGCTGACGGTATTAGGCGCGAGCGTGTTTGCCATTGGCGTGATTGAAGGTATTTCTGAAGCAACCGCGCTGATTGTTAAAGTATTTTCTGGGGTGCTTAGCGACTACCTAGGCAAGCGTAAACTTTTAACGGTGTTCGGCTATTCGCTTGGCGCGCTTTGCAAACCGTTGTTTGCACTCGCCACCGGCTTGAACGCCATTATCGCGGCACGTTTTCTCGATCGTATCGGCAAAGGTATTCGTGGCACACCACGCGATGCCTTGATTGTCGACATTACACCCGCGCATCTGCGTGGCGCAGCGTTTGGCCTGCGGCAATCGCTGGATACAGTGGGCGCATTTGTTGGGCCACTGCTAGGCGTGGCCTTAATGTTGTTGTGGGCCAACGATTTTCGCGCCATATTTTGGGTGGCGGTTATTCCTGCGGTATTGGCGGTAGTGTTATTGGTTGTTGGTGTGAAAGAACCTGTAACATCGGTTTCGCAAGCTGGAAAAAATCCCATCCAACGCGAAAACCTTAAGCGCTTAAGTAGCTCTTACTGGTGGGTCGTCATCATTGGCGCGGTATTTACCTTGGCACGTTTTTCCGAAGCGTTTTTAGTATTGAAAGCACAGCAAGTTGGCGTACCCCTGGCCTTAGTACCACTGGTGATGGTGGCAATGAATGTTGTTTATGCTGGTGCGGCGTATCCATTTGGCAAATTATCCGATCGCGTCGGTTCGCGTCAATTATTAGTCGGCTCACTCATTGTGTTGATTGCCGCTGATATTGTTCTGGCACTCAGCACGCATTGGCTTGCGCTATTAGCTGGGGTAGTGCTGTGGGGCGTGCACATGAGCATGAGCCAAGGCTTGCTGTCTAAAATGGTAGCAGATACGGCACCTGCCGATTTACGCGGCACTGCGTATGGATTTTTTAATTTAGTTAGTGGCGTGGCGCTGTTGATTGCCAGCAGTTTGGCTGGCTTGCTGTGGCAGCAAGCAGGCTCATCAGCAACCTTCTATGCGGGTGCCGGCTTTTCATTGCTGGCCTTGATTGGATTGCTGCTAAAACGCCGCAACTGATTTGAATAAAGGTCTGTGCTCCCGAAGTTCCTAGATTTACTGTAAATTAAAGGCTGTTAATCTTGGAGCTTTGCATGAAAGTCAAAGCCGCTGTTGCCTATGAAGCCGGCAAACCCTTAGTGATTGAAATGGTCGATTTAGAGGGCCCGAAATTCGGTGAAGTGTTGGTGGAGCTAAAAGCCACCGGCATCTGCCACACCGATTACTACACGCTCTCAGGCGCTGACCCAGAAGGGATTTTTCCGGCCATTCTTGGCCATGAAGGCGCCGGCATTGTGGTGGATGTTGGCCCGGGCGTGACGTCCTTGAAAAAAGGTGACCACGTGATCCCGCTGTACACGCCGGAATGTCGGCAGTGCGAATACTGCTTAAGCCAAAAAACCAATCTCTGCCAAGCAATTCGCTCAACGCAAGGTCAAGGCCTGATGCCAGACGGCAGTTCCCGTTTTTCGATTGGCGGCAAAAAAATTCATCACTACATGGGCACTTCAACTTTTGCGCAATACACCGTGGTGCCGGAAATTGCACTGGCAAAAATTCGCGAAGATGCGCCATTCGATAAAGTTTGCTACATCGGTTGCGGCGTTACCACCGGCATCGGCGCAGTGATCTACACCGCCAAAGTGGAACCCGGTTCACGCGTGGTGGTGTTCGGTCTCGGCGGCATTGGCTTGAACGTGATTCAAGGCGCACGCATGGCCGGCGCGGCGCAGATTATCGGTGTGGATATCAACCCAACACGCAAAGACATCGCCACCAAATTCGGTATGACCGACTTTGTTAATCCCAAAGAAGTAGAAGGTGATTTAGTGGCGTACTTGGTTTCGCTGACTAAAGGCGGCGCAGATTACTCGTTCGAATGCATCGGCAATACGCAAGTGATGCGGCAAGCGCTGGAATGCTGTCACAAAGGCTGGGGCACCAGCGTCATCATCGGCGTGGCGGCAGCTGGGCAGGAAATTGCCACACGGCCGTTTCAGTTAGTCACCGGTCGCAATTGGCGTGGCTCGGCGTTTGGCGGCGCACGCGGGCGCACCGATGTACCGAAAATTGTGGATTGGTACATGGAAGGCAAAATCAATATCGACGATTTAATTACCCACACCATGCCACTCGAAAATATCAACGAAGGTTTTGATTTAATGCATCGCGGTGAATCGATTCGCGGCGTGGTGATTTACTAATCGTATGCAAATTATTTCGCAGCAGCATTGCTTCGGCGGCACGCAAGGCACATACCAAAAGCACTCCACCGCCAATAACGGACAGATGCGCTTTTCGGTATTCACGCCCGCGCAGGCGAAAGACCGCCGCGTACCGGTATTGATTTTTCTAGCCGGGCTAACCTGCACCGAAGAAACCTTCATGCTCAAAGCCGGCGCGCAGCGCGTGGCTGCAGAACTGGGCTTTATGCTCGTTTCGCCCGACACCAGCCCGCGCAACACCGGCATTGATGGCATCACAGCCGATTGGGATTTCGGCGAAGGCGCTGGATTTTATTTGAATGCCAGCGCAGAACCGTATTGTGCGCATTTCAATATGGCCGATTATGTAACGCAGGAATTACCGCAAATCTTGGCCGAGCATTTTCTCGCCGACGCATCCCGTATGGGCATCAGTGGGCATTCGATGGGCGGGCATGGCGCGCTAACGCTGGCGCTCAAACATCCTGAACTGTTCCGTTCGGCATCAGCATTCGCACCGATTGTGGCGCCATCCAAAGTGCCGTGGGGGCAAAAAGCGTTCTCAAAATATCTTCGCAATGAAAGCGAATGGGCGAATTACGATGCCTGCGAATGTGTAAAAAACTCAGTCTTTAATGGCGAAATTTTAATTGATCAAGGCTTGGACGATAAATTTCTAGGCGAGCAATTGAAACCGGAATTATTCGAAGCGGCGTGCAAAGCCAGCGGACATAAACTAACACTGCGGCAACATGCTGAGTATGATCACAGCTATTGGTTTATTCAGACGTTTATTGAACAGCATTTGAGGTTTCATGC
>JAYTOD010000001.1:0-2312 GCA_043747995.1 Arenimonas sp. | reverse complement strand
GAATTCAGGGTAGAGCGGCTTTTGCCAATAATTTCTTCTTCGATATAGCCGGTGATTCGTGAAAAGGCGGGGTTGATGGAAATGAAGTGAAAATCTAAGTCAACTACTGCAACTGCTTCATTCATGCTTTTAACAACAGCCAGCGCAACACGGCTATCATTTTCGAATTCACGATTAGCATTGATGTTTTTACTCGCTGCAGCGATTCGTAAGGGATTATTGTTTGCATCATATGCAACAATTCGGCCACGGCTGGTAATCCAAATCCAACCTTGACTGTAATGGCGTAAGCGATAGCTAACTTCAAAGTTGTTGTTTTGACCCTGCAGAAGATTATTGATGGCTTGGTGGAAATCCGGTGCGTCTTCAGGATGGATATAGACTTGAATGAATTCGATAGCGTTAATAACTTCAGGAAAATAGCCTTCAATCAAGGGCTCAAAACCAACTTGTGTGAGCTCTTGCGTGTCAAGGCGCCAAGTCCATATTGCTTCACCTGTACCTTTAAGCGCCAAGCATAAATCATCATGCCGAGTATTAATGGTTTGCAACATATTTTTCTCGCGCTTTTTAGCCAGCCAAATAAAGCTGATTAGTATTAGCGAAAAACAGATGCTGAGCAGTAAAAGCGCCACAATCAGCAATAGCCCCGTATCTTGCATAGAGATAAAGCTAGAGAATTTCCGCTTTCGCATTCCTCGGAAAATTTTAATTTATGGCTAAATATCATTCGCGCCATACCTATGTCGAGTATTGTTGAAGCACATTTACCTAAGTTTAGGAGCCTTTTGTTGATTCGACAAGCTAAACGTCATACTTTCAACATTTGCTACAATAGGCTGAAAATTAGGAAGCGCGCCATGGCCAGCATAATGCCAGATTACCAATCTATCCAAGAGCAACTAAGCGACTTACAAATTCCCATTTCACCGTCGGAATTACACGGCGCCATTTCAGGCTGTTTATGCGCTGGTGCAAATCTTAATGCGCAAAATTGGCTGGCCTTCGCACTCACTGATGCAGATATGGACGGCAAGGCTGAAATTGGTTCTGCTTTGAACCAATTGTATGTTGCGGTTAGTGAGCAATTGGCTGGCGATATCATGGATTTTGAATTTGATTTGTTTTTGCCAGACGATGAAATGCCGGTTTCTGAACGTGGTCCGGCTATGGTTGATTGGTGCCAAGGATTCTTAGGTGGTTTTGGTGTAGTGCCAACACCCACGCATGCGCTTTCGGAAGAGGCCGATGAAGCCTTACAGGATTTAGCTAAAATTGCCGGCTCGGATTTGAACTATGAAGATACCGATACCGATGAAGAAGCGCTGATTGAAGTGTGCGAATATATTCGAGTTGCCGCAGTACTTTTGTATAACGAGCGCGTGGTTAATCGGCAAAAACGCCAGCGGCTGAACTGATGATTAGTTCCGCAGAATTTTCTCGCCGCCGTAGCGCACTATTGGAGATGGCCGATGACAATAGCATTTTCATTATTCCATCGGCCAATGAAAAAATCCGTAGCAAAGACACCACATTCCCATTTCGGCAAGACAGCGATTTTTGGTATTTAACCGGTTTTAACGAACCAGAATCGATTTTAGTTTTAGTACCTGGCCGCCAGCATGGCGCTAGCTTGCTATTTTGCCGTGAACGCGATGCCAGCAAAGAAGCCTGGGATGGCCCACGGCTCGGCCCGGAAGGCGTGGTGCAATCACTGCGGTTGGATGATTCGTATCCAATTAGCGATTTAGACGACATCCTGCCCGGTTTATTGGAAGGTCGTTCGCGAGTGTATTACCATTTCGGCCGTGATCCGGATTTTGATTTAAAACTGATGAGTTGGTTAAATTGTAATCAGGCGCAGAAGCGCTTGGTCGCCAATCCAGAACACGAATTCCTTGATCTGGGACATTTGCTAGATGAATTGCGCTTGTTCAAAAGCAAAGGCGAAATCGCTTTGTTGCGCCGTTCGGCTGAAATTGGTGCGGAGGCGCAAATTGCGGCAATACTTGCCACAAAAACTGCGCGCTATGAATATGAAGTGGAAGCGGCGTTGCAGCATGTGTATCGGAAAAATAACGCAGTGGCTTCCTACGAGCCGATTGTGGGCAGTGGCCCGAATGCCTGCGTGCTGCATTACCGCGCCAATAATGCGCCAATTAGAAAAGGTGATTTGTTGTTGTGCGATGCCGGCGCGGAATATGGCTTTTACGCTTCCGACATCACCCGAACCTGGCCAACCAATGGCCGGTTTAGCAAAGCGCAGCGCGAGCTATACAACATTGTGCTGGCCGCGCAATATGCCAGCATTA